>CAYMMC010000570.1:0-2566 GCA_964391125.1 uncultured Akkermansia sp. | reverse complement strand
CACGGTGAAGAACCTGGTCGTCCTGTGCCGGTTCAGCGACCACGACAGCAGCAAGATCCGGCCGCGGGAGGACTACGAGAAAGTCTTCAACTCTCCGGGGGGCGATCCGGCGCTGGCGCCGACGGGCAGCGCGCGCGACTATTTTCTCGAAGCCTCCTACGGCACCCTGACGGTGGACAGCACCGTGGTGGCCTGGGTGACGCTGCCCAACACGGAGGCCTACTACGCCAACGGCCAGAATGGCACGGGATCGACCTATCCGAAAAACGGGCAGGGAATGGTCGAGCACGCCCTCGCTCTGGTGGACCCGCTGGTGGATTTCGGCGAGTTCGACATGGACGGCGACGGCTACATCGACGCCATCACCATCATCCATTCAGGCTACGCGGCCGAGACGGGCGGAGGCGGCGGCAACTGGATCTGGTCCCACAAATGGTCGCTCTGGGCGCTGCCGGGCGGGCGCTGGACCAGCGCGGACGACAACGCCGGCGGCGTGAAGGTGAAGGTCTACGACTACCACACCGAGGCCGCCCTCTGGGGCACCAGCGGCAACGGAATCACGCGCATCGGCGTCATCTGCCACGAGACCGGCCACTTCTTCGGCCTGCCGGACCTCTACGACACCAACGGCGGCGGCTCGGGCATCGGATCCTGGTGCCTGATGGCCAACTCCTGGGGCTTCGACGGCACTCAGCGCTACCCCCCGAACCTTTCCGCCTGGTGCAAGCAGCAGCTCGGGTGGGTGGTGCCGACGGTCATCGCCCCCGGCACCTACAGCGCACCGAGGTCGGCGGTTTCACCGACGGTCTACCGCATCGATTCGGGCTATCCGTCCGGCGAGTATCTGCTGATCGAAAACCGCCAGCCCTACGGCTTCGAGAGCGCCATGCCCCAGGGCGGGCTATGCATCTGGCACATCGACGAAGCGAAGGCGAACAACACCCAGGAGGGGTATCCGGGGCAATCGGGCTGGCCCGAGAACGGCAATCACTACAAGGTGGCCCTGCTCCAGGCGGACGGTCTCTACGAACTGGAGAGAGGCATGGGACGGGGCAACGCCGGAGATGTCTACCGCGCGGGAGGCGTCAGCCAGATCACGCCCTCCACCGTGCCCAACACCCATCGCTACCAGGGCGGCATCGTCCAAAGCACGAACAACCACATCACCGACATCGGGGCCGCGGGCGACACGATGACCTTCACCTACTCGCAGCAGATCCCGGCCGGACACCCGAAAATCACCGTCGAGCAGCCCCTCGGCAACCCGCTGAGCGACGGCCTCTCCACTGTGTCCTTCGGGGACGTGCTGATCGGTTCGCCCCCCGGTGCGCGCACCTTCACCCTGCGCAATACGGGCGACGCGTCGCTGAACCTCTCGTCGATCGGAATCGCGGGAACGGACTCGGTCCATTTCCAGGCGGGCGCTCCCTCGGCCTCCGTCCTCGCCCCGGGACAGACGGCCACGCTCCTGGTCGGCTTCGCACCGCTGACGGTCGGAGCCAAGACAGCCGAACTGCGCATCGGCAGCAACGATCCGGACAAGAACCCCTTTCGGGTCACCCTCCAAGGCGTCGGCTTCCTTTCGAGCAACGCCAACCTCTCTGCCTTGGTCTTCAGCGGAGGCGCCCTCAGCCCCGCCTTCTCCAGCGACACGACGAGCTATGCCGTCAGCGTTCCCAGCACGACCTATTCGGCCACCGTCACCCCGACGAGGGCGCAGGCCGGCTCCTCGATCCACGTCCGCGTCAACGGCGGCAGCTATGTCGCCGTCGCCTCCGGCAGCGCCAGCGGAGCGTTCGCTCTGAACGTCGGCGTCAATCTCGTCGAAATCCGCGTCACGTCGCAGGACGGGACGGGCCAGAGGACCTACGCCATCGCCGCGACCCGGGACAAGATTCCGCAAAGCATCGGCTTTCAGCCGATTCCCAACACGCCCGCCTCCGCCACCTTGACCCTTTCGGCCACCGGCGGCGGTTCCGGCAATCCCGTGACCTTTTCCGTCGGCAGTGGTCCCGCCACGATCGCCGGCGGCAATCAGCTCAGCTTCTTCGGCGCTGGACCGGTGACGATCAAAGCCAACCAAGCGGGGAACGCGAACTACCATTCCGCTCCCGAAGTGACGCGGACCTTCACCGTCGCCACTGTCGCCGCCGACATCGCCGTGGAAAACCTGGCTCATGTCTACGACGGCCAGCCCAAGGCGCTCACCGTTAGCACCGCCCCCCACGGTCTCTCCGTGCAGATCTACTACGGCGCTGGCCAACGGATCAACGTCGGCTCCTATCCTTTCACCGTCAACGTGACCGATGCCCGTTACACGGGCACCGCCGGCGGGTTTCTCGTCATCTCCAAGGCTCCGCAGAGCATCGACTTCCCCCATCCCGGCAACCAGATCGCGACTGCGACGCTGGGCCTCTCCGCCACGGGGGGCGGTTCGAACCGGCCCGTGACCTTCGACGTCATGGACGGTCCGGCCTCGCTTTCCGGCAACCAGCTTAGCTTCACCGGGCTCGGCATGGTCACGGTTCGCGCCAAGCAGGCCGGAAACGACAACTATCTGGCCGCT
>CAYMMC010000569.1:0-2577 GCA_964391125.1 uncultured Akkermansia sp. | reverse complement strand
CCGCCACGAGGCGAGGGCCGCTCGGCCCGCGCGGCAAGTCGGGCGTCTCCGCGGCATGCCGGACCGTGCCTTTCCGGCAAGGCCCCATGAACGTCCGGCAGGAGAGGGCGGGCGGTCCGGCTCGCCACAATGGGCGGGGCAGTTGGGCCGTGGGCGGGGATAATCTCCTCGGCTTCATCCTTTCGGGCTTGTCCGGCGCGGCTCCGGCCCTAGGTTCCGGGTGTTCCGTTCCATGTCCAGAGGCACCGTCACCACGCGGCGCGACAGCGCCGCCGTCTCGCATCGGGAGAAGCTCCGCCGCCTGCGCGAGATTCTCTTCGCGAACATCGTCATGGCCGGGGAGATCCCCGCGCCGACGGGCGGGGAGCGGCGCACCGCGCGCTTTCTCAGCGACCGCTTCACCGAGTCGGGCCTGTCCAACATCTCCCTCGACCAGGCCGGCAACGTCGCGGGCGTGCTCACCGGGCGCCGGGGTGGGCGAAACCTGCTCGTCGCCGCCCATATCGACAAGATCTGGGCGGAAGGCGAGGACCACACCGTGTCGGTCGGCGTCGGGACGATGAGCGGCCGGGGCCTGGCCGACAACGCCCTCGGCGTCGCCGCCCTGGCGACCCTGCCCCTGATTCTGGAGGAGCTCGGGGTGGCGTTGGACTCGGATCTCGTCTTTCTGGGCACCTCGCGAAGCCTCGGGCGCGGCAATCTCGGGGGGATGCGCTTCTTTCTGGAGCACTCCGGCCTGCCCATCGCCGCGGCGCTCTGCCTGGAGGGGATCGAGCTGGGGCGGCTCAGCTACTCCAGCCTGGGCATGGCCCGGGGGGAGATCGAGGTGTCGGCGACGGACGCGGGGAGCGAGTCCGCCGTGCTCGAGGTGCTCGCGGACCTGATGAGCGCCCTTCTCGGGATCGACCGGCGCGAGGCCCCGGCCGCGCGCGTGTTGGTCGGCTCGGTCGAGGCTGGATCGGGGTACGGCGTCTCGCCTCGGCGGGGGGCGCTGCGCTTCGAGATCCGCAGCCGCCGGGCGGGAAGCGTCGCCCGGATCGAGAAGGAGATCGCGGACCTCGTCGCGACCGCCCGGGGCGAGGAGGCGGAGCGGGGTGGGCGGTCCGCGGAGGTCCGCCTCGAAATGGTCGCCCATCGCCGCCCCGGGAATCTGGGGGCCTCCCACCCCCTGGTGCGCCAGGCCCGCAGGGTCCACGACCTGCTCGGGATCGAGTCGCGCGTCGCTCCGAGCGTCTCCGAGCTGGCCCTGCTGCTGGAGCACGGCATCCCGGCCCTGACCTTGGGCGTCACGAGAGGAGAGCACCGGCATTCCCCCTCGGAGACCATCTGGCTCGAACCGATCTTCGACGGCCTCGCCCAGGTCGTCGCGGTGCTCCAGTGCCTCGACGCGAACGACGATTCCTGACGACCTCCATGCCCGACATCGACCAACGCATCGCCCGCTGGCTGGAGACGAACACCTTCCACCACAGCGAATTCTGGGACATGCAGGAGCTGGTGCGGGCCAAGCGCGAGGCCGGGCTCACCATCAGCCTCTGCATCCCCACGCTGAACGAGGAGAAGACCATCGGCAAGGAGGTCATCGTCTTCAAGAGCGAGCTGATGGACCGCTACCCGCTGCTCGACGAGATCGCCGTGGTCGACTCGGGATCGACGGACCGCACCCTGGAGATCGCGGCGAGCTACGGCGCCGACACCTACCTCGCCTCGGAGATCCTGCCCCGGCACGGATCGAAGCCGGGCAAGGGCGAGAATCTCTGGAAGGCGATCCACCAGCTCCGGGGCGACATCATCTGCTACGTCGACGCCGACATCAAGAACATCCACGCCAAGTTCGCCAGCGCCCTCGTCGCTCCGCTCATCTACCGCCCCGAGATCCAGTACGTGAAGGCCTTCTACGACCGTCCCCTGGCGGTCTCCGACGACCTGCGCCCCTCGGGAGGCGGACGCGTCACCGAGATCCTGGTGCGGCCGCTCTTCTCGATGTTCTTTCCCGAGCTGACCGCCCTGATGCAGCCGCTTTCGGGGGAATACGCGGTGCGCCGCGAAGTGCTGGAGCGCCTCCCGTTCCCCATCGGCTATGGCGTCGAAACCTCCCATTTGATCGACCTCTACCAGACCAGCGGCCTCGACGCCTTCGCCCAGACCGACCTCGACAACCGGGTCCACCGCAACCAGGCGACGGCCGATCTCGGGCGCATGGCCTTCGGCATTCTGCGCACATTCATGAAGCGGCTCCGCCACTACGGCCTGGTCCGGGATCTGCCCGACCTGAGCGGGCTCTACCGCCAGTTCCAAGCCGAGGGGCGCCGCCACGAGCAGGTCGTCCACGAGATACTGGAGGAAGAGCGGCCGCCGATGATTACCTTGCCCGAGTACCGGGAACGACATGGCCGATAGAACGAAGAAACGGGTGGCGATGGTCCACTACCACCTCCGCCGGGGCGGAGTCGCGAGGGTCCTCGAGGCGGCGCGCGAGGTGCTCGCGTCGAAGGGGGATTCGGTCGCGATCCTCTCCGGCGAGGCGCCGCCGCCGGGGGCGCCGGCGTCCGGCGTCCGCGTCGTCCCCTCGCTGAA
>CAYMMC010000568.1:0-2578 GCA_964391125.1 uncultured Akkermansia sp. | reverse complement strand
GGGGCGCTGCTCAACGGGGAGTCCTACGCCGGGGCGTGGCCGGACCCCTGGCCCGTGCAGGGCGAGGACGAATACACCATCGACCTCTACGAGGAGGGCGTCGGCTGGAGCCATCCCGGCGAGCACGGAGGGGTCCTTGGGACGGGCCCGTCGCCGGCGAACGCGGCGGGCTACGCCTTCTACTACCATCAGATTTCGCTGGGCGCCTCCAGCGTGCCGGCGCCGGTGGCGCCCGCGCCGGGCCGCGACGGCAGCCCCGTGACGCCGCCGGAGCCTCCGACGCCCGGAGGCGACGGGGGGGATGGAGGCGGGGGAGGGCGCCCGCCTGGCGGAGCCGAGCCACCGGCGCCGAGGCCCCTGCTGCCGGACTTCTGGAGTCTGCTGCCCGACGACCGGGCCTACGACGACTGGCTCCGCGACCAGGAGGATCGTTACAGCGGTCCCGGTTCGACGCGGATCTTCTACGAAGGCTACGGGCAATATGGTCCGCGCGGGGAGAGCGTCTTCGACTTCAACGGCGCACCGGGAGCGGAGCTCTGATTGGAGAGCGGTCCTGGTTTCTCCGGGGTCGTCCGGGAGACGTCGCCGCCGCCTCAGAGTTGGAAATGCTGGGCTCTGATCTCGGCGAGCCGTTCGCGGCAGCGAAGCCATTCGCCCTCCATCGCCACCTTCCGTTCGTAGTCGTCGGTGCCGAGGCCGGAGAAGCCGTCGCGCTTCAGCGCAGCGGTTCCGGTCCACAGGGTTTCCACGGCGGCCTCGTGGCAGAGGGCGGAGCGCTCCAGCCCGCCGGCGCCGCGTTCCGGATCGAGGTGGTCGAGGAGGAAGTCGGAGAGGAATCGGGGCAGGTGGTTCGCGTAGATCTCGGCCCCGCAGCGGAAGAGCGGGCCCGCCGCGGCCTCGAGAGGCTCGAGGTGTCCGCCGAGGGAGAGATGGCTGCGGAGGTGGGCCAGGCCCTCCTCGACGAGGTCGGTGATCTCCGGGGCGGAGCTGGCGACGCCGCCCTGCGAGCGCAGCGCGACGCAGAGGGAGAGGCGGGCGGTCAGGTCGAGGTTCAGCAGCTCCCAGTCCCCGGGGTCGTATCCCTCGATCCACTCGAGAGCCTCGCGGGCTTCCTCCGCGCTCTCGGCGGAGGTGGAGGGAAGGGCGGGGAACAGCAGAAGGCGCGCCCGGCTGGCGTTGGCGAGGACGACTGCCAGCATCCGCCTCGATTCTTCGATCCCGGTCTCGGCCCCGGGGCGCAGGACCGCTGCGGCCTCGGCATAGTGGCCGAGGGCGGAATCGCCTTGGGCGCCGCCGTGGCGGAGGGTCAGCTCCGTGGCGGCCGCGCCGATGTTGAGATGGCAGAGGGCCAGCCGGGAGCGGTGGGCGGGACGGGCGGCGGGGTCGAAGCCGGCGAGGAGATCCGCGGCCGTCCGATGGCAGCGGATCGCTTCGAGGAGCCGCTCTTCGCCGCCCAGGCGCCCCAGCGCGTCGCCCCGGTTGATCCAAGCGGCGGAGAGTCCCCAGAGGTGGGGCTCGCTCCGGTCGGGATCCGATTCGCGAAGCCGGATCGATTCCTCGAAGTGCCCGGCCGCCTCGGTCCAATGGGACGCCGTGCGATCGAGGAGGCGAGTCAGTCCCAGGTAGGTTTGGAGATTCGCGGCGCGTCTGCTCCGGTGGAGGGGATCGGGCTCGGCGTTGTCCAGATGGGCCAGAGCCCTGCCGTAGGCGGCGGCGGCGGAGTCGGTCCGGTAGTGGAGCCGCTCGACGTGCCCTCGGGCGGTTTGGACGGAGGAGGCGTCCGCCGACCATTCCGCGGCCCCCCGGTCGGCGCGTTCGTCGAGCCATCGTTCCAGTCGGGCGATCCGCTGGTCGGCGGAGAGCAGGGCCGGCGTGTCGCCGCGAGCCATCTCGGCTTCCGCCGAACGCAGTTCGGCGCGGAGCCAATCCCGTTGTTCCGATCGATCCCGAGTCACGCGGCTATCTAAGAGGCGTTCAAGCGCCCCGCAACGGGAAATCCCGACGATGTTTCCGGCCGGGGCGGCAGCGTCGAGGCAAGACCCCGGGGGAGCTGTCTTCGGACTCCGCGACCGTGCGTGGGGGATGAAGTTGCTTTGGGCGCTTCAATCTTCGCTCCGGTTCTGCCGGAGGGGTCTTGATTGGCGGCCCTTCCGGGAGCGGAGCCTGGGGCGGATCGCGGAGTCCGTGCGGAATAGGGCGTTGGTCCCTTTCCGCGGTTCCGCGCCTTCCGGCAGATGCCTCCGAAGCAGGCGCCGTAGCCCATCGCCACCCACGCCGCCTGACCCCGTTCTTCGGAAGCTCGGGGGATTGGGAAGGATGACATTCACTCAATCGCGAGCCGTTCCTCCAATCGCTCGCGAACCATTCGCCTCCAGGAGGCGCGGTTCTCGAGATACTCCTCCGTGTAGTGGCGGGCGGGATCCAGGCTGACCCTGCCCAGTTCCGCTTTTCGATGGATTTTCATCCACGTGGGCAGTGCGGTCAGGCGGAAGGCGAGGCTGTCCGCCTCCACCATGATGACCGGCACGCCGAGGCCCAGGCAGGGCATTGCCACGTGCAGGCGATTGGTGACCACGAG
>CAYMMC010000567.1:0-2583 GCA_964391125.1 uncultured Akkermansia sp. | reverse complement strand
GCGGTCGCGAAGAAGGCCGCAGGAAAGCCGAAGAAGTACGTCTACAACTGGGGCGCCGGCAAGGCCGACGGCAACGGATCCCAGAAGGCGCTGCTGGGCGGCAAGGGCGCCAACCTCGCCGAGATGACCCTCATCGGCCTGCCCGTGCCTCCCGGCTTCACCGTCTCGACGGATGTCTGCACCTACTACTACGCCAACAAGCGGACCTACCCGGCCGACCTCCAGCGCCAGATGGAGGCGGGGATCGCCAACATGGAGAAGATCATGGGCTCCAAGTTCGGCGGAACCGACGGGATGCCTCTCCTCGTCGCGGTGCGCTCCGGGGCGCGCGACTCGATGCCCGGGATGATGGACACCGTCCTCAACCTCGGCCTCAACGACCAGACCGTCGAAGCCCTCGTCAAGGCCACCAACAACGAACGTTTCGCCTGGGACTGCTACCGCCGCTTCATCCAGATGTACGGCGACGTCGTCCTCGGCGTGCAGAAGCGCGAAGGCGAGGACCACGAACCCTTCGAAGTCGTGATCGAGGGCTTCAAGCACGAGAAGTACCACGCCGACATCCTCGACTCCGACCTGACCGCCGAGGACCAGAAGGAACTGGTGAAGCGCTTCAAGGACCTCGTCAAGGATCGCACCGGCAAGGGCTTCCCCAACGATGTCTGGGCGCAGCTCAAGGGGGCCGCCGGCGCCGTCTTCGGATCCTGGATGAACGACCCGGCCATCGTCTACCGCCGGAAGGACGGCATCCCCGCCGAATGGGGCACGGCGGTGAACGTGCAGGCGATGGTCTACGGCAACACCGGCGACGATTCCGGCTCCGGCGTGGCCTTCACCCGGAACCCCGCCAACGGCGTCAACGAGTTCTACGGCGAGTTCCTCATCAACGCGCAGGGCGAGGACGTCGTCGCCGGCGTGCGCACGCCCGATCCGGTCGCCCAGCTGGAGAAGGTCATGCCCAAGGCCTACAAGGACCTCCTCAAGGTGCGCAAGACCCTCGAGAAGCACTTCAAGGACGTTCAGGACGTCGAGTTCACCATCCAGAACGGCAAGCTCTTCATGCTCCAGACGCGCAACGGCAAGCGCACCGCCGCCGCCGCGCTCAAGTTCGCCGCCGACATGGTCAAGGAAAAGCTCATCGACTGGAAGACCGCCGTGCTGCGCAACCCCGCCGACCAGCTCGAGCAGCTCCTCGCCCCCGACTTCGACGCCGCCGAGATCAAGAAGGCCAAGGCGCTCGCCACCGGCCTGCCCGCCGGGCCCGGCGCCGCCTCGGGCATCGTCTACCTCAACGCCGACCGCGCCGCCGCCGCCGCCGAGAAGGGCGAGACCGTCCTCCTCGTCCGCAACGAAACCTCGCCCGAGGATCTCCGCGGCATGATCGCCGCCGCCGGCATCCTCACCGCGAAGGGCGGCGTCTCCTCGCACGCCGCGCTCGTCGCCCGCCAGATGGGCAAGGTCTGCATCTGCGGCGCCAGCGCCGTGCTGATCGACTACGACAAGAAGACCGTGACCATCGACGGCCAGGTCTTCAAGGAGGGCAAGGACAGCCTCAGCATCGACGGCACCGCCGGCACGATCTACGGCGGGAAGCTCGCCACCGGTCCCTCGCAAATCGTTCTGGGCCTGCTCAAGGGCGACAAGGCCGCCGCCGCGACCGAGAAGTTCAAGCAGTTCAAGGAGCTGATGGGCTGGTGCTCCAAGGCCACCCGCCTCGCCGTCCGCACCAACGCCGACAACCCCGAGCAGACCGAGCAGGCCATCGCCTTCGGCGCCCAGGGCATCGGCCTCACCCGCACCGAGCACATGTTCTTCGAGGGCGACCGCATCGACGCCGTCCGCGAAATGATCCTCGCGGACTGCGAGGAAGGCCGCCGCGCCGCCCTGGCGAAGATCCTCCCCTACCAGCGCGAGGACTTCGTCGGCATCTTCAAGGCGCTCAAGGGCCTGCCCGCCACCATCCGCCTGCTCGACCCGCCGCTGCACGAGTTCGTCCCCCACGACGACAAGGCCCAGGGAGAGCTGGCCAAGAAGCTCGGCATCTCCAAGGAGAAGGTCGCCGCCCGCGTCGCCGCCCTGCACGAGTTCAACCCCATGCTCGGCCACCGCGGCTGCCGCCTCGGCATCGCCTATCCCGAGATCACCGAGACCCAGGCCCGCGCCATCTTCGAGGCCGCCGCCGAGGTCCAGAAGAAGGGCGTCAAGGTGAAGCCCGAAGTCATGGTCCCGCTCGTCGGCTTCAAGCGGGAGCTCGACCTCCAGGTCGAGGTCATCCGCCGCGTCGCCGAGGAGGTGCAGAAGGAGAAGAAGGTCAAGCTGAGCTACCAGGTCGGCACCATGATCGAGATCCCGCGCGGCGCCCTCACCGCCGACGAGATCGCCGAGACCGCCGAGTTCTTCAGCTTCGGCACCAACGACCTCACCCAGACCGCGCTCGGCATCAGCCGCGACGACATGGGCAACTTCCTCATGCCCTACACCGAGAGCGAGATCTTCAAGAAGAACCCCTTCGCCACCCTCGACCAGGCCGGCGTCGGCCAGCTCGTCAAGACCGCCATCGAGAAGGGCCGCAAGACCCGTCCC
>CAYMMC010000566.1:0-2591 GCA_964391125.1 uncultured Akkermansia sp. | reverse complement strand
TCCTGCGGTCGCGCCGGAGGGGGAGGGACCAAGGGTTGGATTTTCTCCCAAAGCTCATCGGACACGGTCCAGGATTTGATTTGTGCCATGCAAGAACCATACCTTGGATGCGTGAAAAGTTAATATTTATTTACGGATAAGCTCTTGATGCCGAGCCATCCTTGCATCATCCCGAAATCCCATCGCCCGTTCTCCGGGCCTCGGGTTTTTCCAAAACCATTCCATCCAAGCAGTCAAGCAAGTCTTCAGCAAGATCAACTTCCAAAATTCGATTGACCTCGCTTCGAATGTCGTCATCCGCTCCCCTGGGAGACCCTCCGTCAAAATGAAATAACATTATAGAATACATAACCTCGGATGCAAATTGAAATAACGCTTCGCCCTCACGCAAAATCATCTCTTTATCAAAAGAGATAGAAACACATTTCCCTCGAGGCAATCGATGAACAGAGAAAAGCCTCCCAATAGAGACATAGATCACAATCCGACCCGATGGAGATTCCATGCCCGGACGGAATGCATGCATTTTGATCGCTGACAAAATGCATGATATGGGCAAAATCGATCCAATAACAGCAGACACACCGCCAGTTTCGATGAGCCGCACTTCAAATTCGGACCCGACTCGCACCGTGGATCCGCTCACCCTCCAAGACAACCAACACAAAAAGTATAGATAGTTCATCAACAACATGAGTTACTGGACTTCAACGAAAATCGACACTCTCGGGGCTGCCAGGGATTTCCTTTTCAAGCCCCGTCCGCTCACTCGGAGCCGCAGGCGGAGGTCGGAGAGGGTTCGGGGCAAGGTAGGGGTTGGCCGGGACGTTCTTGGGGAAAGGTAACCGGGTTTGACTTGGCGGATCAACCATTTTTCCGAGGTTTCCAGGGGAATGCGACACGACGCGACCGGGAAGGAGGAGGCGGGGATTCCGATCGGAAACAAAGCGGTGGACGATCTCGGTTACGAAAAGCTCCACGATGCCCTCGCCATCCACCATCAGGGGGCCGAGCCACGGGAGGAGATCCTGACATTCGCCCTCTTCATGGAATGCCTCGAACGGGACAGAAGAAAAAGAACATCCCCAGTCACGCCAAGGGCGCCGGGCTTGCGTTGATGCGATGGGGGGGGGGGCGGTCCTACTCTCCCGCGAGTCGCTCGTCCAACTCCTCCAGGGTGAAGCGCACGCTGACGACGTAGGCTTCCTCCCCCTCGGTCCAGTGGCCGTAGGTGGTGGTGACGAAGGTGCCGTCGGGGAGGAGTTCGACTCCGGGATAGGTGCAGTCCTGGCCCTTGGTGTTGTCCATGATGCGCACGCGGTACTGCCCCTCGCCGCCGTTGCGAATGTCGTCGTAGGCGCCGACCCATCCGACCCAGTCGCCTTTCGTCGGGCTGACGTGGGTGGTGTCGCGAAAGCTGATGAAAAGCCGTCCGTCGGGGCCGTATTTGGCGACGTGGCGGTCGCCGGTGAGGGCCGCGGGCAATTCCCGGGGCTCGCTCCAGGAGAGGCCTTCGTCGTCGGAAAAAATGACGAAGGAATTGTATTTGCGGCTGTTTTCCCGCAGCAGCACCGCGATCTGCTTGCCGTCGGGAGAACGCAGCGCCCCCGGTTCGCAGAGCTTGGCGTCGGGCAACATCGCGATGGGGGCCGGGACGCTCCAGGTGAGGCCCCCGTCCTTCGACAGGCAGGTGTAGACCCAGAAGCGCCAGGGCAGGGCGGTCGAAGAGCTGTAGTCCGGATCGTGGGGACTTTTGATGCGGTACTTTTCCACCTCACCGCCTCGCAGAAAACGGCCGTCGTCATGGAAAAAGGCGAGGTAGTGTCCCGGCGTTTCGAGTGCGAGGACAGAGGCCATCGTGACCACCCCGCCGAAGTCCCCGATGGGCTCGAGTTCGCTCCACGTGGCGCCGTCGTCCTCGGACACGGCCATGCGGATGGGGTAGAGTCCGCTGAAGAGGATGAGCCGTTTTTTGCCGGCGGCATCCACGACGCGATGCAGGGTGGGCACTTCGAGGGAGGTCCGCCACGACGCGGGGGTGGGAAGCCGCTCGCTCCAGGTGAGTCCGGCGTCGTCGCTGCGCTTGTAGACGATGGCGCCGCGCCCGTGCCCTTTCGGATAGACTGCGAGCAGGGTCTTGTCGTCCTCGAGCAACACGGTGGTGGGATGGCCCAGATACTGTCCCGCCTCGCGGTCCACGATGGTCTGCCGGTGGCTCTCACCACTGATATCGACGATGGGGATGGTGTAGCCGGGCGGCAGGGTGGTCTTGAGATTCGCGGGCGGCTTGAGGGCGACATCCTTTTTCTGCAGGCCGCTCTGGGCCAGCGTCGGATCCGGCAGGAGAAAAAGAAGAAGCAAAGACGCGAGGGCGAGGGCGGATCGGATCATGGCGGGTGGGGGAAAAGTGTTTGCCGTTCAGCGTGAGGATCCGGGAGCGACTTGTCAATGCCCCGGGTCGGGTTTTCACGGCATCGTTCATTGTCCAATAGGGAAACCTCCTTCTCGGGCGGGGAGAGGATCGAGCTTCGGCCGATCCGGCAGTCCCCATCCATCGGGGGGAGGGTTTCGACGGACGGTCTTGCCGCGAG
>CAYMMC010000565.1:0-2596 GCA_964391125.1 uncultured Akkermansia sp. | reverse complement strand
CGGAATTGCCGAAGTTATCGCCGATTCCGGTGTTGTGCGCCTTCAGGTAGGCCTGATGGCTCCAGACGGTCCCGTTGCGGACGAAGGTGTAGACGGCGCCGGAGGTGGACGCGTCGTTGTTGGACTCGCTATTGACGCCCGTGCCGCTGCCGCTTTCGCCGCTGGCGCCGACGGCGATGGTGTTGCCGGAAATGGCGACGGAGACGCCGAAACGATCATTTGCCTCGGTGTTGTGCGCCTTGAGGTAGGCCTGCTGGGTCCAGGTCGTCCCGCTGCGGGCAAACACGTAGGCGGCGCCCGCCAGGGCCGCCTCGTTGTCCGCAGGCTGGTTGACTCCGGTGACGCTGCCGCTCTCGGAGTAGGCGCCGACGACCGCCGTGTCGCCAGCGAGGGCGACGGAGACGCCGAACCAGTCGCCCGCATCGGTGTTGTGCGGCTTGAGGTAGGCCTGCTGGCTCCACGCCGTCCCGCTGCGGACGAAGACGTAGGCCGCGCCGGCTTGATTGGCCGAATTGTTGGGGGTGGTGTTGATCCCGGTGGTGCTGCTGCCTTCCCCGAGAGCGCCCACGAGGATGGTGTTGCCGGAGATGGCGACGGCCCCTCCGAAGCTGTCTCCGGCTTGATCTCTCGTCCCGACGCCGTCCTCCGGTTTGAGGTAGGCCTGCTGGGTCCAGGTCGCCCCGTTGCGGACGAAGACGTAGGCCGCGCCGGCCCTGATCGCGGATTCGTCAGGCGCGCTGTCGACCCCGACGCTGCCGCTGTCTTCCCCCATTGCCCCGACGACGATGGTGTGGCCGGTGATGGCGACGGAATTGCCGAAGTTATCGCCGATTCCGGTGTTGTGCGCCTTCAGGTAGGCCTGCTGGGACCAAGCCGCCCCGTTGCGGACGAAGACGTAGGCCGCGCCGGCTTGATTGGCCAAATTGTCGGGGGTGGTGTCGATTCCGGTGGTGCTGCTGCTTTCGTTTCTGGCGCCCACGACGATGGTGTCGCCGGAGATGGCGACCGACCAGCCGAATCCGTCTCCATTGTCGGGATTGTGCGGCTTGAGAAAGGCCTGCTGGGTCCAGGTCCCTCCATTGCGGACGAACACATACGCCGCGCCGGTATTGTCGCCGAAATCATCGCCGGTGGCATTATTGGGAGCATTGATCACGCCGGGGTTGCTGGTGTCTTCGCGGACTGCCCCAACGACCACCGTGTTGCCGGAGACGGCGACGGAGAAGCCGAACCCGTCGTCCGGACCGGTGTTGCTGGCCTTGAAAAACGCCTGCTGCGCCAGCGGGTCGACCGTCACGGGATAGGCGGCGTCGTGCTCCTCCACTTCCACGACGATGTTCTTGCCGGAGGAGACGAAACGCACCGGCAGGGCGCGCCCCGTCGCATCCCATGCCTTCAACCCGCCGTAGGTCAGCGCCGCGCCGCCGCCCTTCTCGGAAAACGTCACGTGGTCCGGCGAGACCTTCGCCTCCAGCCCGCCGCGAGTCGCCAGCTCCAGCCGCAGGGCGGGTCCGTTTCCGGGGGGGCGCTCCTTCAAGGTCCATCCCTGTTCGAGTCCGCGCGTGTCGTTGAGGAACCACTCCTCGAACTGATCGTTCCAATGGTAGCTCAGGCGCGATCCGGCGGCCTCGACGCGGGCCTGCCCTTCGAGCTTGACCCGCAGGTCGCCGACTCCGTAGGATTCGAGCTCCAAGCCCCATTGCCACTGCCGATGGTCGGGCTTGGCGACGAAGCCCCGCCCGTCGAACTCCGTGCGCCATCCTTGGGCCGGATTGACTGCGGAGAAGGCGCCGTTCCCTTCGTCGACGAAACGATGTTGCCAGGCCTCGTGCGCGGCACGGACTCCCTGCCAATCGGCGACGGTCAGGCCTTCCGGAGCTTGGTCGGAGTGTTTCGGGGCTGCGTGGCTTGTCCCAAGGGAGACGCAAGCGATGGAGAGGGCGCAGGTGAACAGGGAGGAGAGTCTCGAACGCATGGCCGGAATCCTAGCTCAAACAGCCGGACCGGAAAAGAAGGAATGGGCGAAGGGAGAAATCTTTTTGGGCATCCGCCAGGATTGCGGTGCGAGGACAGGTGGGAACGGCGGTCCGGGACCTCACGGAAAGCGCTCGATGCCGCGCAACTGCGAGAAGCAGACCTCGCGCATCGTTCCGACGAAGTCCCGGACGTAGTCCTTCCCCGCCCCCGCCTCGGAGGTGGCGGCGAAGAGCTCGCACTTCAGGCCCTTGCGGGTGATGGGGCGTCCCACCACGTATTCCCGGTCGAGGTAGCGCTGGATCGCCCAGGCGGGAAGGGCGGAGATCCCCCGTCCGCTGGCGACGAGCTGGAGGATGGCCTCCGTCAGGGTGGCGGCGCGGCGCTCGGGGTGGACTCCGGCGGGTCCCAGCACCCGCCGGACCAGGTCGAGGCGCACGTCGGGGATGGGGTAGGCGATGAGGGTCTCGTCGGCGAAGTCGCGGGCCACGAGGTAGGGCTTGGCGACGAGGCGATGCTTCTTCGAGAGGATCGCGGGCATCTCGTAGCGGAAGAGCGGAGGGGAGACGACCCCGGGGGGGCGGCTCCGCCGGGGGGCAAGGAGGAGCTCGGCGCCTTCCTC
>CAYMMC010000564.1:0-2601 GCA_964391125.1 uncultured Akkermansia sp. | reverse complement strand
AGGAGGTGTAGCCGTCGAGGCACCATTCCATGACGTTGCCGTGCATGTCGTGGAGACCCCAGGGATTGGGCTTCTTCGTGCCGACCTTCTCGTAGCCGACCCGGATCATGTCGGGGTCCATTACCGCGAAGTCGGCGAGCTGGTCGGTCGGGCAGCTGTAGGGGCCGGTGGTGCCAGCGCGGCAGGCGTATTCCCATTCGGCCTCGGTGGGAAGGCGGTAGAAATGGCCGGTCTGGAGGCTGAGCCACTGGCAGAACTTGTTGGCGGCGTGCTGCGACATGCCGACGGCGGGATGGTCGTCGTCCAAGCCCATGCCGAAATCGGGGGAGGTGTGGGGCTGGGTCGGGGAGGAAATCCAGTGGAGGAAGCCCTCGAGGGAGGGAGTCTGCGGGGCTCCGTTGCGGCGGCGCTCCTCCTCGCCCTTGCGCCACGCGAAGGGAAGGAACTGCCCCCAGGTGACCTCGAACTTGCCCATCCAGAAGGAGGAGACGGAAACGGGATTGTAGTCATTGTCTTCGTTGTCCTTCCGGCCCTCTTCCTCCCTCGGACTGCCCATCGTGAAGCTGCCGCCCTCGATGGCGAGCATCTCGTAGGCGGCTCCGCTCGACGGAATCACGTTCCGATACGGAGCGAACGCCTCGTCGGAACGGGCGGCGGCGAGAATCCGTTCGCGGATCTTGGCGGCCAGTTCGCGCTCGTAGCCCGGGGCGGGCGGCCCACCAAGGTGTCCCCTCGCGGCGAGGATCTCCTCGACCCAGGCCGCCGGGACGGTCTCGTCGCCGGAACGGGCGGAGGCGGCGAGGCAGAGGCCGATCCACCCCAAGGCAACGAAAGGAAGCGCGGGCGGGACGCCCTTTCCGGAAGTCTTGCCCGCGCCTTTCATGCTCCGTCTCCCTTGTGGTTCAGCCCGGCCAAGCCACCAGCGTCTGGCTGGAGCTGCCCAGCCCCTCGATGCCGAGCTCGACGACGTCGCCCGCCTTGAGGAACTGCGGCGGATTGAAGCCCATGCCCACGCCCGGAGGCGTGCCGGTGGAGACGACGTCGCCGGGTTCGAAGGTCATGAAGCGGCTCAGGTAGCTGACGAGATGGGCGATGCCGAAGATCAGCTTCGAAGAGCTGCCGTTCTGCTTGGTCACGCCGTTGACCTTCAGCCACATGGCGAGGTTTTCGGGATCGGGGATCTCGTCGGCGGTGGCCACGAAGGGCCCGATCGGGGCGAAGCTGTCGCAGCTCTTCCCCTTCACCCACTGGCCGCCCCGCTCGAGCTGGTATTCGCGCTCGCTGTAGTCGTTGTGAAGGACGTAGCCGGCGACGTGGGAGAGGGCGTCCGCCTCCTCCACGTAGCTGGCCTTCTTTCCGACGACGAAGGCCAGCTCGACCTCCCAGTCGGTCTTGACGCTGTCCTTCGGGATCACCACGGGGTCGTTGGGGCCGTTCATCGCGCTGGTCGCCTTGAAGAAGATGATGGGCTCCTTCGGGATCTCCATGCCCGCCTCGGCGGCGTGGTCGGAGAAGTTCAGGCCGATGCAGATCAGCTTGCCGGGACGGGCCAGCGCCGAGCCCAGGCGCACGTCGTCGGCAAGACGCGGCGCGGTCGCCCGGTTCGCCTCGAGCCAGGCGGCGAGTCGGTCGAGGTTCGCCGGGTCGGCGAAGAAATCGGGGTTCCAGTCCATTCCGAAGCCGGAGGCGTCGATGCGCGCGCCGTCTTCGAGTTGCAAGCCGGGTTTTTCGGAGCCCTTCGGGCCAAAGCGGAGGAGTTTCATCGCCGCGACCCTAGCGAAGGCCCCGCCCGGAGTCAAACCCGGGAAGGACGCGGCTTCGCGTTTTTGCCATTCCCCGTGGCGGACGCGGAGAAGCCTCCTCGGCGGAAGCGGAGGACGGCGCCGCCGACCGGCGGAGGACCGCGCTCATCGCTGGCAGGATCGCCGCTTCCCAGCCGGTCCATCTGGTTTGTTCCACGCCAGACGGAATCGTCTCGACAAATCCGGCGCAAGCCGTCACTTTGGCGGCCCGACATGATTCTGATCGATTGGATTATCCTGGTGCTCTACGCCGCCTCCACCATGGCGATGGCCTGGTGGATGAGCCGGAAGCAGGAGGACGCCCGGGAATACTTCATCGGCTCGGGGAAGATGAATCCGCTGCTGATCGGGGTGTCCCTCTTCGTCACGCTGCTGAGCACGATCACCTACCTGGCCCTGCCCGGCGAGGTCCTGGGCAAGGGGCCGGTCTATCTGGCCAACTATCTGGTCTATCCCCTGGTGTTCCTCGTGGTGACCCGGGTGCTCCTGCCCACCTACATGCGCAACCGGGTGACGAGCGCCTACGAGCTGCTGGAAGAGCGGCTGGGGCTCTCGGTGCGGCTGCTGGGCGCGGCGATGTTCCTGCTGCTGCGCCTGCTCTGGATGGGACTGCTGATCTTCCTGACGGCCAAGGCGCTGGCCGTGGTGATGGGCCTGGACGAGCGATGGGTGCCCTGGCTGGCCGTGACGTCGGGCCTGTTCACGGTGCTCTACACTTCGGTCGGCGGCCTGCGAGCCGTGGTGTTGACGGACCTGATGCAGACCCTGCTGCTCTACGGCGGGGCCCTGCTGGTGATCG
>CAYMMC010000563.1:1706-2607 GCA_964391125.1 uncultured Akkermansia sp. | reverse complement strand
ACTCGCGCACGGTCGCGCCAGCGGCGCCTCCGCCCGCCCTGCGGAAGCGGTTCATAACTTCCGACAACATGCATAATGTGAAATTGGCGATGGGATCGGCACCCGCGAGCTTTTGCGGGACTCCTCCTCCTCCTACTCCTGCTACCGCTTCTTTGGCGCGGGCTTGGGATCGAGGTTGGCGTCGAGTTCTTCCTGGGTTGGGGTCGGCGTCTCGATGCCCTCTTGCGGGATGTCGACCTTGGCGATCCAGCAGATGGCGTTGAGCACCGTCTTGCGGAAGTCGTCGTGCGCCCAGTTGTCGTGGTAATGCAGTCCGGTGAATCCGAAGCCGCGTCCGCCGTCGGGACGCTCGACGACCCAGCAGACGTGCTGAGGGCGCTTTTCCGCGACGCTCTTGCGGACCTCGGCATTGCCAGAATGCGGACCGTCGGGACGCGACATCGTCTCCTCCGGAGCCACCGCCGACAGGATCGGCGTCACGCCGGCCATGTCCTTGACGAAACGCATGTTGAAATACCATTCGTCCCGGATCGCGAAGGGTTTCACCCCCCGGGCGACGGGATGGGCCGGGAAGTCGCTGAATTCCCCGTCCCAGTGTGGATTCACTGAATAGTGGATCTCGAAGACCCCGCCGGTGGCGGCGACGAGAGTGTCGTTGGGCTCGCCCGGAGTCATTTCCACGGCGTAGTGGAGCATGCCGACGCCGACGCCGCGCTCGCGCAGGTAGTCGATCTGGCGCAAGTGCCAGTAGGCCGGATGGCGAGGGCCGCCGTCGGACTGGATCACGAGGGCGTCGGCGTTCTGGAAGGCGCTTCGGTCGCTGGGCCAGCCGTTCAGATAGCTGGCGACGAGCACCTTGTCGCCGTGGTGCCCGTCGAGGAGCCGTTTCGCGAGCAGCGCG
>CAYMMC010000563.1:0-1696 GCA_964391125.1 uncultured Akkermansia sp. | reverse complement strand
CCCGCGTTGTGCTCGTGCATCCGCGCGGCGTGGCTGGGCGGACCGGCCAGGTAGACGATCTTCTTCAAGTCGCCGAGGGGCAGCCGCTTCAGCCGGATGTTGCGGAACTGCACCTTCATCGGCGGCCCCTTGTGCAGCTGGAGGGCGAGCAGGCCGACGCGGCGGCGCGCGTCGCCATCCTCGTCGACGATCTCGGACATGGGCACGCCGTTGATCTCGCAGACGATCCGGTGCCCCTGCGCGACGATGCGGTAGGTGTTCCACTCCCCCTGCCGGATCGCTTTGGCCAGGTCCTCGGGTTCGCCGAGGCTGCCGACGACGGTGGGCTTCCCGTCCTCCCCGACGACCGCCTTCTCTCCGCGCTTCGCGAGGATGCCGCGGAATTGTTCGCCGTAGTTCGTACCCGTCCACTTCCCCTCCGCGTCGATGTCGGCTTGGTAGCCGCCCACGGCGTGGGGCTTGTCGAGGGCGAAGCTGCGGACCTGGATGCCGGAGTTGCCGCCGAAGATGCGGTATTCCAAGGTCAGTTCGAAATCGTCCAATGCTCCGTCCGTCCAGGTGAGGAAGGAGTTGTAGTCGATCGGGGCGTCCGCCCTGGTTTCTCCGGTGATGGCGCCGTCCTCGACTCTCCAGAGCGCCGGGTCGCCCGACCAGCCCGTCAGGGTGGCGCCGTCGAAGAGGTCCACGAATTCGTCGTTGGCGACCGCCTCGGACTGCTGCCGGGGCGCGGGGTCCTGCGCGACGGGAAGCACCAGGAAGGCGGCGGACAGGCCAAGGGCGAGGGCGGGAGCGAGAAGGCGCGGATTCATAGGGGAAAACCTCTGGGGAACCTCGCATGGTGAACCGTCGAAGGCGGGCTGGCAAGGAGCAAAGGCTCTCTCGGGCTCCCTTGATTCCGCCCCTCTCTCGCATCATGGCCCATCCGCCCTTTCCCGCCTCCGCCTCTCTTCCATCGGCCCGATCCGCGCCTGGTCGGGCGTCGAAATGGCGTTGGCGGAACAGAATGGAAGGTGTTTAGTTCGTCCGAAGGACATGGGCGGCAACGAACAGACGGGAAACGAGAGCGCCGCGGCGGCGGATCTGCCCCTGCCTCCGCGCCTGCGGGAAACTCTGGAGCGCTTCCGGGAGCGGCTCTGGTCGGTCAAGATCGCCGAAGGCGCCCTCGCCGGTCTCCTCGGCCTCGGACTCTCCTACCTGCTCGCCTTCGCCCTCGAGCGTTTCGCCGACACTCCGGCATGGTTGCGCACGGGGCTGCTGCTCGCCGGTTTCGCCGTGCCCGCGCTGGGGCTGCCCCTGCTCTGGCATCGCTGGGTCTGGCGGCAGCGCACCTTCGCCGACGCGGCTCGCTATCTGAAGCGCCGCCATCCCCGGCTAGGCGACGAACTGCTCGGCATCGTCGAATTGGCCCAGCAGCATCGCGGCGACCAGAGCGAAGCCCTGATCGGGGCGGCGATGCACCAGGTCGACGAGCGGACCGCGGACCACGACTTCGCCGATGCCGTCCCCACCGGACGGCATCGGCGCCGCCTCCGCGCGACGGCGGTCGTCTTCGCCCTGGCGGGCGCGTTGCTCGTCTTCGCCTCCGACGCGGCCCGCAATACCCTGGCCCGCTGGGTCTCGCCCTGGAAGGGGCTGGAGCGCTACACCTTCGCCCAGATCGAGTCCGAGTCGGTGCCGGAACGCCTGGCGGTGCCCT
>CAYMMC010000562.1:0-2608 GCA_964391125.1 uncultured Akkermansia sp. | reverse complement strand
GAGAAAGCCGTGCGGCTGGGCGTGGATTATGTGGAGTTCGACGTGCGGGCCACCAGCGATCGCGAACTGGTGCTCTTCCACGACCAGGCGCTGGACCGGGTCGCGGGCCGCCCCGGCGCGATCGAGACGAGCGACTGGGCCACGGTGAAGACTTTCGACGTGGGGAAATGGTTCCAGGAGGGGGAATTCGCCGGCGAACCCGTGCTTCGCCTCGACGAGGCGGTGCGGCTTTGCCTCGAAGGCGGAGCGACGCCCCTGATCGAGCGCAAGAGCGGCGAGGCGGAGGAGTACGCCGAGGCGATCCGCTCGCTCGAGGCCGCCGACCGGGTCATCGTGCAGAGCTTCGACTGGGAGTTCCTGCGCCGCTTCCGGGAGGCGCTTCCCGAGGCGCCCATCGGTGCGCTGGGGAGCAAGCCGCTGGACCCCGAACGCTTGGAGGGCCTGCGCTCGCTGAAGCCGGATTGGGTGGGCTGGAATGCCGCCGACCTCCTTCCCTCGGACCTTCCCGCAGTCCGCGAGCTGGGCGCCAGGATCGCGCTCTGGACGGTGAACGACCCCGCCCTCGCGAAGCAATGGGCCGAGTCCGGTGCGCAAGCCATCATCACCGACGTCCCCGACCGCATCGCTGCGGCCTTGTCGGCGACGGAGTAGAGGGACGCTTGCGACGCCGCAGGCCGCCGCCGGTCGGCCATGGGATGCGGACCCGCCGGGAGCCGCGTCACTGCCCCGGCGACGGCGGTCGGGCCACCCTGACGAACAGCGGAATGGACGCCTCGTGGCGCCCGTCGACGGCCAAGTCGAAGGAATACTCGCCTTCCCGGTCGATCTTCAGGCCGGCGATCTTGACGACGATGTTCTTCGTCGCGGTGTGCTGGTCGTCGTTCATCCGCACCTCGAGAGGGAGGTCCATGCTCGGGAGGACCAGCCTCCCGTCGGCGTCCGACAGGTTCAGAAGGACGCGCTTGGCCCCCTCCTCGATCTTCTCGAAGCGCAGCTTCGCCACCACGGCGCAGAGTTCGTGGACGACCGGGAGGGAATGGCAGAACAAGGTGTCGAAGACGCCGACGATGGTCAGCTTGCCGGCTTGGTCGACCGCGTAGTCGGCCAATGCGAGGAGCTCGATTTTCATGGTTCGGTCGCGGAGGGGACGCTTGCGGCGGCAACGATGGGGCAGGCCCGCGCTTCCCGCAATGAAAGATCCGCCCGAAGCGACCTGCGACATCGTTCCTCGGGAGACCTCGAAGGCCTTCCCCGCCGACTTCATCGTCCCCCCGCGCACCGCCGCGGGCTTCAAGGGTAGCCCCGAGCGGCCCGCTCGGGGAACGAAGGTCGTCGGGACGCCCCGCCTCCGCAACCGCCGGACCTCCTCCAAAACGCCGTCATTCCTCGAAAAGGACGACTTTCGGGATTTTCAGCTTGCGAAGCGTTTCCCGCCAAGATTTGTTCAAAAACGCAGCGAACCGAGCTTGCAACCATGCCGCGCCGACCTGTTGGAATCGATCTGTTCGCCGGAGCCGGGGGAATGAGCCTCGGCTTCGAACAAGCCGGATTCGACGTGAAGGCCGCCGTCGAGATCGATCCCGTGCATTGCTCGGTCCACGCCTTCAACTTCCCCGAATGCGCGGTCGTGCCGGCCTCCGTCTCCCATGTCGCCGGGGGCGGACTCCGCGCCGCCATCGGCGGCGGCCCCGTCGACGTCGTCTTCGGCGGGGCCCCCTGCCAGGGCTTCTCGCTCATCGGGAAGCGCATCCTCGACGATCCCCGGAACGCCCTGGTGCGGGATTTCGTCCGCATCGTCGCCGAAGTCGATGCGGGATGGTTCGTCTTCGAGAACGTGAAGGGGCTCACCCTCGGCCACCACCGCAAATTTCTCGATGAATTGCACGAGGAGTTCGACCGGGCGGGCTATCGGATCCGCAGCCCTTGGCGCGTGCTGAACGCGGCGGACTACGGCGTGCCGCAGAACCGCGAGCGGCTCATCCTCCTCGGGGCGAAAAAGGGGCTTCCCCTGCCCCGCTATCCCGAACCCACCCATTCGCGGCCCGGCGCCGGCGAACTGCTGCGGCGCCGCGCCACCACCTGCCGGGACGCCCTCGACGACCTTCCCGACGCCGATGCCTTCGCGAGCTTGGAACACGGAGACTCCGTCGCGGCGCGCGCCTGGGGCGTGCCTGGCGCCTACGCCAGGGAGATGCGCTGCCTCGACGAGGCCTCCTGGCATTTCGGATACCCCCGGCTCTGGAATCCGGAGGTCCTCACCTCGAGCATGCGCACCCGGCACACGGACATCTCCAGAAGGCGCTTTCTCGAAACCGCCCCCGGCAGCGTCGAACCGATCTCGCGTTTCTTCCGCCTGCCGCCGGACGGTCTCTCCAACACGCTTCGCGCGGGGACGGACGGAGCGCGCGGGGCCTTCACCAGCCCCCGTCCGATCCACTACCGCCACGCCCGCTGCGTCACCGTGCGGGAGATGGCCCGCCTCCACGGCTTCCCCGACTGGTTCCGCCTGCACGTCACCAAATGGCACGGCGCCCGGCAGGTCGGCAACTCGGTTCCCCCTCCGCTGGCCCGCGCCGTCGCCGCCTCCCTGATGGAGGCCATGGAGCGA
>CAYMMC010000561.1:0-2612 GCA_964391125.1 uncultured Akkermansia sp. | reverse complement strand
TTTCGTCGAGTCGCTGGAGAGCGGGGAGGCGCAGCGCTACGCCAACCGCTTCGAAGAGGCCCGGGGCACGCTGGGCATGGCGAAGGCGCTGCTGGAGGAAATCGTGGAGAAGAAGCCGGAGACGTTCCGGTCCGCGGTGGCCTGGCAGCTCGACCGCCTCGAGTCGAGCCTGGCGTGGCTGGACTCCCAGTTGAATTGGAGCAGGCGCCCCCCCCGCCGGGCGGCGGCGTCCTTCGATTCCTCGATCGACTGGGGGACGACGCGCTTCGTCAAGGCGGAGGATCTGCCCAAGGCGGCGGAGGGGGGCGCGGTTGCCGGAGCCTTGTTTCCGGGCGGCCCGCTCGACGCGGCGGAGCCGTCGGATGAGACCGAAAAGGAGGAGTCCGCCGCCGCGTCCACCGGACCCCGCCGCTTCCGCATGAGCAGCCGGCAAGCCTCGGACGGAGCGGCGGAGCCGGGCAAGAAGGCGGAGCCGGACACGGGGGCTCCCTGACCGGCTCACTTCCAGTCGTCGAGGGCGTCCCAGGCGCCGCTTCCGGCGGCTTTCCCGTCGGCGTCGCTGCCGTCCTCCTCTCCGTCGGCGTCGAAGAGATGGGCGCGTGGGCAGATCCGGCCGTCGACGAAATCGTCGCAGCGGGGGTGCGAAGGGAGATTGAGGAGGAAGTCCTCCCGCACGAGGACGGCGAGGTCGAAGCCCTCCTGGTCGGGCTCGCGGTCGAGCTCGGAGGTCCAGTCGGCGAAGTCGGCTTCGTAGGGGAAGTATTCGAGGCAGGCGCCGCATTGGAGCTCGAAGGGGCCGGCGAGGCGTCCGTGGATGGAGATCGCTTCGTCGAAGGCGTGGATGTTCGCTTCGTAGCGCACCGGTCCCGTCGGGCGGATCGGGTCGGAGGGGGACAGCTCGAAAATCGAGGCGGGGAGCTCCCCTGCGAGGTGCAGCCCCTCCTCGGGGACGTCGGAAAGATGGACGTGCATGAGGCGCGAATGAACGCGCAAGACGTCGCCGGCGCAAGCGGCCAGTCCGGATTCTGAGGCATTGGCCGGGAGCCGATCCGAGCGCTCGACGACAATCAAGAAAAAAAGTTCTTTAATTGTTTTCGGCAGCATGTAGCGTAGCCTCGGGCGACGCGCCCGCAGCCATGACAGACACGACCCAAGACCTTCCGCCAGAAGCCAGGACCGACATCGCAGGCCGGGCCGACATCGAGCGTCTCGTGAATGCGTTCTACGGACGCGTCCGCGAGGACGAGACGATCGGATTCATCTTCGACAAGGTCGCCAAGGTGGATTGGGTGTCGCATCTGCCGAAGATGTACGCGTTCTGGGAGACGGTGCTCTTCCGCGCGGGGAACTACCGGGGCAACCCGCTGGCCGCGCACGCCAAGCTGGTGCCGCTGACGGAGATGGGGAAGGCGCAGTTCGACCAATGGCTGCGCCTCTTCCGCGCGACGGTCGACGACCTTTTCGAAGGCGAGCGCGCCGAGCACATCAAGAGCTGCGCCGAGGACATGGCGAACGTGCTCTACTCGCGCATCAACGGCGTGCCGGACCCGCGATTCGACCCCGCCAGGCTGACGCCCGAGCAGCGCGAGCGCTACAGCCGCTACCGCGAGGAGGCGAATCCTGCCGTGTGAGATGAGCTTTCCCGCCTGCAAGCACCGCCGCCGCCGCACCGCCCGCGCCGTCGGACTGCGCTGGCTGGCGGCGGAGCCCTACCGCGTGTTCTTCGTGCTCGGGGCGCTCTGGAGCGTCGTCGGCGTGGTGCTGTGGCCGCTGTTCTACCAAGGCCTGCTCGCGGGCCATCCCCTGATGAGCCACGCCCGGCTGATGATCGAGGGATTCGGCGGGGCCTTCGTCGTCGGATTCCTCGGCACGGCGGGGCCGCGGATGGCCTCGGCCCCGAAGCTCGCGCCGCTGGAGCTGTGCGGGCTCGTCGGCCTGCACACGGCGGCCTCGGCGGCTCACTTGCTGGGCCGCCATGCGGCGGGGGACCTGCTCTTCGTCGTCCTGCTCGCCTCGCTGCTGGGATGTCTGATCGCCAGAATCCTGCGCTTCCGCAAGGAGCCGCCGCCGCCCCAGCTCCTCCTCGCGCTGGCGGGCCTGGTCTGCGGCGCCGTCGGCGCGGGCCTGCTGGCGAGGGCGGCCTCGCTCCCCGACCTGCGCGCCTACCGGCTCGCGACCCTGCTGCTCTACCAGGGCCTGCTGCTGCCGCCGGTGCTGGGGATCGGCTCATTCGTCTTTCCCCGCATCCTCGGCGGAGGCTTCGGCGAGGCCGAAACGGAGACGGAGATGCGGCGGAAGCGCCGGCGGACGGTCGCGGCGATCATCCTGCTGACGGGCAGCTTCCTGCTGGAGGCCTACGTCTCCGCCGTGGCGGGCGGCTTGCTGCGCGTCGGCGTCTGCGTCGCCTACCTGCTGCTGGAGGTGCCCTGGGGCAGGCGGCCGGGGCAGGGGACCCTGGCCTTCGGCCTGAGGGCCTCGCTCGTCGCGGGCGGCCTGGGGATTGCCCTCGCGGCTTTCGTCAACCCCGTGAACGCCCCGCAGCGGATCTCGGTGGACGACGTGCTCTACATCGGCGGATTCGGGCAGCGCGTTGGCGTGGGGGGCAGCCGGGG
>CAYMMC010000560.1:0-2613 GCA_964391125.1 uncultured Akkermansia sp. | reverse complement strand
CGAGGTGAAGAGCTCTCCGAGGGCCTCGGGGGTGTTGAGGTCGTTCCGCAGCGCCTCGAAGGCGCCGGCGAAGGAGGCGCCGTCCGGGGTGGCCTGCAGCGTCGCGTAGCCGGGCGCAGCCCCGTCCCCGGCCTTGGCGGCCAGCGCGGCGTCCGCCTTGGCGATCCGCTGCAGGGCCTGCCGGGCCCCGAGCAGGGCGGGGAAGGTCTCCTTTCCGGCGGCGTCTTTGGCGACGAAGTTGAGCGGCTGCCGGTAGTGCGCGGAGACGAGCACGTAGCGCAGCTCGGCGGGGGAGAAGCCCGCTTCGCCGAGCTGGTCGAGGGTGTAGAAGTTGCCCGCGCTCTTCGACATCTTGCCGCCGTCGACGAGCAGATGGGCGAGGTGGAACCAATGGTCGGCCATGCGCTTGCCGGTGCAGGCCTCGCTCTGGGCGATCTCGTTCTCGTGATGGGGGAAGACGAGGTCGACCCCGCCGGAGTGCAGGTCGAAGCTGTCGCCGAGGTATTCCCGGCACATGGCGGAGCATTCGAGGTGCCAGCCGGGCCGGCCGGGGCCCCAGGGGCTGTCCCAGTAGTTGCCGCCGTCCTCCTCGCGCCGGGCTTTCCACAGGGCGAAGTCGGAGACCGAGTCCTTGTCGTATTCGTCGTCGGCGACGGCTCCGGAGGCGCCGTCCCTGAGCTCGCGCCGGTCGAGGCGGGAGAGGCGGCCGTAGTCCGAGAAGCTGGCGACCCGGTAGTAGACGGACCCGTCGGGCGAGGCGTAGGCGTGGCCCTTCTCCATCAGCTCGGCGATCATCGCGATCTGGTGGGGGATGTGGGCGACGGCGCTGGGCTCGAGATGGGGGGGCAGCAGATTCAGCTTTTCGCAGTCGGCGTGGAAGCGGTCGCGCCAGTGCTCGGTGAAGGCCTCCAGAGTCTGCCCGGCGGCCTGCGAATCGCGGATGGTCTTGTCGTCGACGTCGGTGAGGTTGCGCACGTGGAAGGTGGCGATGCCCGACAGCTCCAGGGTGCGGCGGAAGACGTCCTGGAGCGCGAAGGTGCGGAAATTGCCGATGTGGGCGGGGCCGTAGACGGTCGGGCCGCAGCAGTAGAAGCGGTAGGTCCGGCCGTCGCGGGGCGCGAGTTCGCGCACCGTGCGGGTCATCGTGTCGTGCAATTTCATCTCGGGCGGGAGGGGGAGGCGGAGAAATCCCGCAAAAGGACGGTGCGCCGGCCGATTTTGCAAGGACTTCGGCGCGGGGATTCGCCCCTATTCCTCCGGGGAGAGTAGCGCCTCCCGGTCCTCATCGGTCAGCTCCGCGATCCGGAGGTAGTGGCCGTCGAAGTAGGCCCGGGCGCCGTGGAAGCCGGAGGCGTTCTCGGCGACGACCTCCACCTTGGGGCCGCGCTTCACGAAGGTGAGCCAGGCCTCCCCCTCGCCCTCGGGCGCCTCGGTCGAGAAGCGGGCGGTGCCTCCGTTCCACTTCGCCTTTCCGTCGATGCGCCCGAGGTGGTAGGTGGGGCCGCGGACGACGTCGAGGGCGAAGTCGAACTCGTCCTCCCCGCTCTGGAGGATCGCGAGCGTGCCGCCGCGGCCGTCGATCCAGACGCCCTCCCACTCGCGGGCGAAGGAACCGCGCTTCATCCATCCTCCGACGATGGCGGTCCGCTCCTCGGTCAGGGCGGAGAGCGTCCGCCAATACTCCGCGTTCTCCCGCTCCTTGCCCTGCGCCGCTCCTCCGTCGTGGACGGCGGCCTCGGCGGCGCGTTCGTCGCGGTAGGCGATCCACTCGCGCTGGTCCCGCTGGAGCTCCGCGAAGAGCTCGCTCGGCAGATCGGCCTTCGCCTTGGCATAGGCTTGGTTGAGGGCCTTGTCGGCGGTCGCGTAGGCCGCCTTGGCCTCTCCCGGATCGGAGTTCCCGGCCCGGGCCGGGAGGGCCAGGAAGCACAGCGCGGCGAAGGGAAGGAGGGGCAGTGGTCTCATCGGCCCATTTTGCCGCGACCGCTTCCGCCATGCAAGCCCCAAGCCCGTCGGCGGAGTGCCGGCGCGTTGCGGACGGGGCGCTTCGGAGCTAGGGTGCGGGGTGGAAATCCTGCACCTCTTCATCTCCCCGGCCCACAACTTCGTCGGGCATTTCGGCGGCCCGGCGGGGACGACGCCGACGCTGGAGGTCGACGAGATCGAATGCGTCGCCGGGCGCGGCATTCGGACCGACCGCTACTTCGACCACAAGCCGGACTACAAGGGCCAGATCACCTTCTTCGAGATCGAGACGCACCGGCGGCTCTGCGAACGCTTCGCCGTGCGCGGCAAGGGGCCCGAGGTCTACCGCCGCAACGTCGTCGTCGAGGGGCAGGACCTGAACGAGCTGATCGGGAGGGAGTTCGAGATCCAGGGCGTGCGCTTCCTCGGCACGGAGGAGTCGAAGCCCTGCCTCTGGATGAACGAGGCCTTCGCCCCCGGAGCGCAGGAGGCCATGCTCGGCAAAGGCGGCCTGCGGGCGAGGATTCTCGTCGGGGGCGTGCTGCGGGCGGGCGATTGACCCTTCCGACCAGGATGCCCGCCTCCGCCTAGCGTTTCCGTTGTCCAATCGGGAACCCCCGGCTCGGTCGGGGAGACTGTCGAGCTTCGGCC
>CAYMMC010000559.1:0-2616 GCA_964391125.1 uncultured Akkermansia sp. | reverse complement strand
GGAGGGCCGGAACTTCCAATTCGCCCATCACCTCGTCCTCTTCGATCTGCCGGACGACCCCGGACTGCTGGAGCAGCGGATCGGGCGGCTCGACCGCATCGGGCAGACGGGCGACGTGCACATCCACGTGCCCTTCGTCGAAGGCACGGCGGAGGAGCTGAAGGCCCTCTGGTACCACCGCGGCCTCGGCGCCTTCGAGCGGACCCTGCACGGGTCCGGGGCGATCCAGCGGGAGTTCCGCGACGAGCTCGTCCGTCTCGCCGAGACCGGTCCGGAGGAGCGCGAGACCGCCCTGGTCGATTTCCTGGAGAGGACCCGGGCCTTCAAGAAGCAGCTCGACGCCGATCTGGAGAAGGGCCGCGACCACCTTCTCGAGATGAGCTCCTTCGACCGCGACCAGGGCCAGGCCCTCGTCTCCCAGATCGAGACCATCGACGAGGACAGCCGGCTGGAGCAGCTCATGCTGAAGGTCTTCGACCATTTCGGCGTCACCGTGAACGATCTCGGCGACCGCAGCTACGTCCTCGTGCCGGAGCATCTCTTCTCCGCCGAAACCTTCCCCGGTCTGCCGGAGGACGGTCTCTCCATCACCTTCGACCGCGAGCTCGCCCTGGCGCGGGAGGACATCGTCTTCCTCACCCAAGACCACCCCCTCGTCGCCGGCGCGCTGGAGAGCCTCCTCGCGACCGACCACGGCAACGCCGCCTTCTTCCGGCTGGAGAACGCGGGCGAGCAGCTCCTCATGGTCGAGACGGTCTGCGTCCTCGAATGCGTCGCCCCGGAGCGCCTCCACGCGGAGCGCTTCCTGCCCTCGAAGCCGATCCGCACCATCGTGGACCAGAAAGGGCGCAACCGCACCGCCGACTTCGACCTCGAGCGCATCCGGCGCGACGGCCGCCCCGGCCCCTCGGTCTTCCTCCGCGAGAAGTCCCGCGCCCTGCGCGCCACCGTGCCGCCCCTGATCGAAGTGGCGCAGAAGGAGTCGGAAACCGTCGCCGGGCAGATCCGCGAGGCGGCCATCGAGCGCATGAACGAAATGCTGGGCGAGGAAATCGAGCGTCTCGAGCGCCTGCGGGCGATGGGCCATCCGGTGCGCGACGAGGAGCTGGCCATCATGGCCGAATCCCGGGCGGAGCTGGAGAAATCCCTCGCCGAGACGCCGCTGCGGGTCGATTCGGTGCGGCTCATCCTGGCGACGTCATGAGCGGCGGAGAGGAGGAGCGCCCCGGTCCCGCATCGCGATGACACGTCCCGGCAGAGCGTCGCGGAAGCGCGCCTCGCGAAAGCGGACGCCTCCGGCGCCGCAGGGCTGGCGGCGGATGCTGGGCCACCCCCTGGCGCGGCTCCTCGCCGTGCTGGCGCTCTCGGCGGCCTGCGTCGCCCTGACGGTCGCCGCGCTGATCCTGTTCCACTACGCCCGCCAGGCCGCCCGCTACGACGTCGCGGCGGCGGGGCGGCTGCCGATGGAGTCGAGCGTGGTGGACGCGACGGGCGCGATGATCGGCTATCTCCACGGCGAGAACATCGGGACGCCGGTGCCGCTGGAGCAGGTCTCGCCGCATTTTCTGGAGGCGCTCCTCGCCCGGGAGGACTCGCGTTTCCGCCGGCACCACGGCATCGACCATCTCGGGCTGCTCCGGGCCTGGCTGAGGAACGCGCGGGAGAAGCGCACCGTGCAGGGGGGCAGCACCCTGACGATGCAGCTCACCCGGATGACCTACGGGCTCACCGGCCGGACGATGCAGCGCAAGCTGCTGGAGATGGCGCTGGCCCGCCGCATCGAGAAGCACTACTCCAAGGACGAGATCCTGACCCACTACGTCAACCGCGTCTTCCTCGGCACGGGGATGAACGGCGTCGAACAGGCCGCGCGGGGCTACTTCGGCAAGCCCGCCTCCGAGCTGGACCTGCCCGAGTCCGCCATGATCGCCGGGGTGATCCGGGCGCCGAACGGCTTTTCTCCCTTCCGCCACTACGAGGCCGCGCTGCGCGAAATGCGGGGCACCCTGGCCCGGATGGTCGACGAGGGCTTCATCACCGAGGCGGAGGCGGAGCTCGCCGGGCGGGCCCGGCCCGAAGTGCTGCCCCAGGACCGCTGGATGGAGATCCTCAGGCGCGAGGCGAAAATCTCGGAGCGGACCCACCTCCTCGCCCTCGTCGACGAGCGCGTCCGCGAGCTGTTCCCCTCCCTCGTCGGCGTGGGGGGGCTGACGATCCGCACCACCTTCGACGTCCGGCTCCAGGCCGCTGCCGAGCGGGCCGCGAACGCCCGGCTCGAGGAGATCGAGCGCCGCCCCGGCTATCCGCATCCCGTCTTCGCCGAGCACGCCGGGGGCGAGCCGCGATACCTCCAGTCCGCCGTCGTGGCGCTGGAGAACTACACCGGCGCGATCCGGGCGCTCGTCGGCGGGCGCAGCTACGCCCACAGCGAATTCAACCGCGCCATCCGCTCGCGGCGGCCCATGGGCTCGGTCTTCAAGCCGCTCGTCTACGGCGCCGCCTTCGAGCGCGGCCTCTTTCCCGGCATGGCGGTGAGCGACGCCGCCATCGCGCCGGGCGAGATCCGCTGGGACCGGATCGGCTGGTCGCCGGAAAACGCCGACGGCGTCTTCGGCG
>CAYMMC010000558.1:0-2620 GCA_964391125.1 uncultured Akkermansia sp. | reverse complement strand
GCACCACCGGCTCGTTCTCGTTCAGCGAAGGCTTCAGCAGGATCGGCACCCCGGTTCTTTCGAAGAATTTCGAGATCAGCGCGTGATAGCGCGGATTGGTCCGCTTCGACACCGATTGGAGGCGGCCGCTGCCGTCCACGTGGGTCACCGCCGGGATCAGCGACCGCTTTTCCTTCCGGATGGGGAACACCTTCTCCATGTAGGGCGTCGGCTCGTCGAGCTGGAACCACCGGCCCACCTCCTCCTCGAGAATGCTCGGCGCGAAGGGACGGAACTTCTCGCGGAACTTGATCCGCAGATTGATGATGTCGCGCATGTCGGTGCGGCGCGGATCGGCGACGAGGGAGCGGTTGCCCAGGGCCCGGGCGCCGAACTCCATCTTGCCCTGGAACCAGCCCGCGACCTTGCCCTCCAGCAGCTTCTCCACCGTGCGCTCGACCAGGGCCTCCTCGCCCAGCGTCTCGCAGGGCAGGCCCGCTTCGCGGATGGCCGCGAGGCATTCCTCGTCGCTCGAGGCGCAGCCCCAGTAGGCGTGGTTCTGCACGAAGCCGCGCGGCCGCCCGAGGAAACGGTTCCAGACGTGGAACGCCGCGCCGAAGGAAGTGCCGTTGTCCGCCGCCCCCGCCGGAACGTAGACCTGCTCGAAGGGCGTGTGCCGCGTGATCTTGCCGTTGGCCACCGAGTTCATCGCCACCCCGCCGGCGAGGCAGAGATTGGGCGTCCTCGTCTTCGCATGGAGCCGGTTCAGCAGGTGCAGGAGGATCTCCTCCGTCGCCACTTGCAGCGACTTGGCGAGATTGTCGTGCCGCGCCGTCATCTCCTCGCCCCTCCGCCGCCTCGGCCCCAGCTCCCTCTCCAGCCGCTCGCTGAAGAACGGCTCCACCACCGGCGCCCCGTCGTTCCAGCTCATCCGGATGCCCTGCTTGTGGTGGACGAAGTAGTCCAGATTCAACTCGAAGGTGTCTCCCTTCGGATAGATCATGCGGCGGAAGACTTCGAGGAACTCCGGCTCGCCGTAGGGGGCCAGCCCCATCACCTTGTATTCGTCGCCGTAGTAGGGGAAGCCGAGATACATCGTGATCGCGCTGTAGAGGTAGCCGATGGAATGCGGAAACCAAACCCGGTCGCATTCCCTCCAGTCCGTGCCCCGGGCATGGGCCGTCAGCGTGCTGGCGAAATCGCCCATCCCGTCGACCGAAAGCACCGCCGCCTCCTCGTGGGGCGACAGCAGGAAGCCCGCCGCCACGTGGGTCTGGTGGTGCTCGATGCGATGGAACGCCGCCCTCAGCGACGACGGCTCGAGGCCCACCGCCTCGGCGAACTGCTCCTCCAGCCCCAGCGTCTTTCCTTGGCGCCTCAGCCGGTCGGCGATGGCCCGCAGCGAGGGACGGTTCCTCGCCACGAAGGCGAGACGCTTCCCGACGTTGGCGCGGGGATCGAAGGATATCGCCACGTGGTCCAGCTCCTCCGCCCGCACCCCGCCCTCCGCGAGGCACCACCGGATCGACTCCGCCGGGAAGCCCGCCCAGTGCTTGATGCGGTTGAAGCGCTCCTCCTCCACCGCCGCGACCAGTTGGCCGTCGATGAGGAGAGCAGCCGACGCATCGCCGTGATAGGCGTTGATACCGAGAATGGAAGTCATGGGAGGGAAAACGCGAAATGTTGGAGAGCCAAATCTTGAATGGATGCGAAGCAAGATGAAACTTGCGTCATTTGAAGCATCTCGCGATGACGATATCGTGGAAATCGTCGGGGGCGCCTCGCGGTGAGGACATCGCAGTCGTGGAGACCCGCCCTCTCCCTATCCGCAGAAAGCAGTTGAGTCCCGTCGCGATTCCAGCATCGTTCCCTGTCGATGACGCGCATCCTCCCAGCCATCCTGATCGCCGCCTTGGCCCTGTCCCTCCCCCCCGGCTTGCTGGCGCTCGAATCCGCGCCGGCCGTGCGGCCCGGCATCCGGAGCGTGCGGCTCCTTTCCGAGGTCGACGCCGTCGTTCCGGGACAACCCCTGACCGTCGGCCTGCTTCTCGATCCCCTGCCCGAGCACCACACCTACTGGCGCGGGCCGGGCATCGTGGGGGTGGCCACCAAGATCGACTGGACCTTGCCGGAGGGATTCGAGGCGGGCGAGCTGCTCTGGCCTCCGCCGACCCCGGTGCTGATGGCCGGCATCGTGGCCAACGGCCACAAGAGCCCCGTCCTGCTGCTCGCCGAGATCGCCGTTCCCGAGAGGGTCGGGGCCGAGGAGGTGACGCTCGCGGCCCGCGCCTCCTGGATGTCCTGCGCGGTCTCCTGCAATCCCGGGATCGCCGACCTGTCCCTCGTCCTTCCCGTCGCCTCCCCCGGCTCGGAGCCGAAGCGCGACGCCGCCGTCGCCGAGGCCTTCGCCCGGGCCCGCGCCTCCGCACCGGTTCCGGCGCCGGGGGCCTGGCGCTTCGTCCCGCGCTTCCGCGCCCCGGACCGCATCGAGCTCGACGCCGTCGTTCCCGGACTCGATCCGGCGGCGGCGGCCAAGATCCACTTCTTCTGCGACGACATGCAGATCGACTCCGACGAGCCCCAGGAAGTCGAGATCCTCGACGCCGCCAAGGGCCTTCTGCGCTTCGCCTTCGCCCATCCC
>CAYMMC010000557.1:0-2627 GCA_964391125.1 uncultured Akkermansia sp. | reverse complement strand
GCATCCGGCTTTTGGGCTCAGGCCGACCGGGGCCGCCGCCGGTCGGCGGCGGCACGATGTCCAGCCCTAGCAAACGCCCATGGCGGTCCGTCGCCGTCTTGATGGCTTGGGCGCGGACTTCGGGATCGGGATCGTCAAAAAGCGGAACGAGGAGGGTGTCGTCCGCCTTCCCCTTCCGCAGAAGCTGCCCGATGCCCCAGATCGCATGGAGCCGGGCGAGACCGGGAGCGGAGACCTCGGCGGCGACGGATTGGAGTTCGGTCAGGGCCTCGCGTTTCGCGAGTTCGAGTTGCGCCTTCAGCCGCACCCGCTGGTCCGCGTGGCCCAGGAGGGTTTGGAGCGGGACCACACCCTCTTCGCCGAAGTCCGCCGCGATGAGTTGCCGCGTCTCCTCGCGCAGGGGATGGGCCTTCTCCTTGGCCACGTCGATGCGCCAGACCGCGCCATTTTCGTTCAGCGGGTAGCCGCCGCCCCAATCGACGCCGCAGAGCGCTCCGTCGGGCGAGAACTGGAGTCCGACGAGGGGGATGCCGTCGCCGATCTTGTGGTCGGCGACCATGGCGAAGGAATCGCCGCGCGGCTCGGCTCGGAAGGCCCATTGCTGGCCGTTCGGGGCGCTGGTGAGGAAGAAGTAGCCCTCGTATTCCGGCCCGAGAGCGGTGCCGGGGTTGTATTTGAAACCGGCGGGGCCGTTCTCGTAGAGCCCCAGCGGCGGGGTGAACCAGCGGGGCTGGTCCTCGTGCCAGGGCACGTGCATGGCCTCGTCGTTCCAGGGATTGTAGTCGGCGCGGAGGTATTGCCAGTGCGAGCGCCAGCCGAGGTCGGTGTATTGCTCGATGTGGACGAAGCGCTCCTTCTCCCCGGCGAAGTCGGCGTCGTTGTCGACTCCGAAGAAGTTGCCGTGGGCGTCGAAGGAGACTTCTTGGATGTTGCGCTGGCCGCGGGCGAAGACCTCGAAATGGGAGCCGTCCGGCTCGCAGCGCATCAGGCCGCCCTGATGGGGAAAGCGGTAGTCGAGCCCGTCGGCGGTCTTCACGCGGATGCCCTTGTCGCCGATGGACCAGTAGAGGCGTCCGTCGGGACCGAGGGTGAGCCCGTGCATGTCGTGCCCGGCATAGGCGAGGTGGACGCCGAAGCCCGACACGAGCACCTCTTTCTCGTCCGCGACGCCGTCGCCGTCGGTGTCGCGGAATTTCACCAGCTCGGGCACGGGACAGACGAAGACCTCGCCCTCGTGCCAGAGCACCCCGCCCGCGACGCCGCCGAGGAGGTGGTCGAGCTGCTCGGCGAAGACCTTGGTCGAGTCGGCGAAGCCGTCGCCGTCGGTATCCTCGATGAGGTGGACGCGCTCGCTCAGGGCGACGAGGTCGCGCAGGTCGTGGAGTCCGTCGCCGTTGTAGTCCGCAACCCGCTTGGCGTTGGCCGCGCTGTTCTCGGGGGTGAAGTGCTTGCGGTAGAAGGCCTCCTTCTCCTCCGTCGAGGTGAAGCTGAGATCGTCGGGGATCCAGTCGGTGTTGTCGCGGATGTCGAGGTCGTTGGCCTTGCGCCGCATCGTCTGGGTGACGTAGGCGCGGCCCTGCGGGTCGAAGCTGAGGGCGACGGGATCGGGCACGAGGAAATCGGGCGTCCACTTCGTGAATTTCAATCCCTTGGGATCGGGATGCCCGCCGGTCGCGGCGACGGGCGGCTCGACGGCGACGCCGCGCAGCTCCACATCGTCCCACAGGCCCATGTCGTCGAAGGTCCCGATGCCGACGCGGCCCCAGGCGAAGGTCTTGTCGTGGGCGACGTGCGAGGGCGTCTCCATGTCGTCGAAATAGACCTCGATGAGCCCGCTGGCGACGGTGCGGACGATTTTGACCTGATGCCATTTGCCCGTCTCCCACGGGGTGCCGTCGTTGGTCTTCTCGGAGATGGCGACGCGCGGGGCTTCGTTGACGAGGAAGATCTGGTTGGCGTGCGGGTCGGTCTCCTGCCCGAGGTGGACGTAGTAGAAATTCGCCGGGTTCTGGTAGCCGAAGACGAGGCACATGTCGCGGTGGCCGCGCGGGGTCTGCTTCGTCTGGACGCGGGCAGTGAGGATGAAGTCGCCGACGCTCCCGTCACGGCGGATGGCGATGTTCAAGGGACTGCGGTGGGGCGGCTCGTACTTCGATCCGCCGAGGATCTCGTAGGCGGGGTCGCCGTCGATGTCGGTGATCTTCCAGGCCTTCGCATCGGTCGGTTCCCAGCCGTCCGCGCCGCCGGAGAAGTCGTCACGGAAGACGAGAGGCGGCTCCTCGGCAGGGAGGAGGGGGACGAGGACGAGGCAGAGCAGGAGAAGGGGGAGTTTCCGCATCGGCAAAGGTGTCATAAATCGGCGGATGCGCCAGTGGCGGGGAGATGCCGAACAGAAGGGAGAACCCCTTTCGCCCCTCCGAATGCCGCGAAGCGTTTTGGAGCGTTTTGGAGTGCGCCGGTTCCCGGCGCTTTGGATCGAACCCGGCAAGAAGGTCCGAAGCTTCTCTCCGGTCCTTCGAGCCTCCCTCGACGTCCGAATCCAAAGCGGCGCGGAGCGCCTCACTCCAGAGCTGCGGGGTTCGAGGGTAGCCCCGAGCGGCCCGCTCGGGGAACGAAGGTCGTAGGGA
>CAYMMC010000556.1:0-2631 GCA_964391125.1 uncultured Akkermansia sp. | reverse complement strand
ACGCATGGGGCAGGAGCGCCCGGCCCCCTCACGGCAGATTCGTCACGCCCATCAGGAATCGGTCGCACTCCCGCGCGGCCCCGCGTCCCTCGTTGATGGCCCAGACGACGAGCGACTGGCCGCGGCGCATGTCGCCGGCGGCGAAGACGCCGGGGAGGTTGGTCGTGAACTTGCCGTGCTCGGCCTTGACGTTGGAGCGGGCGTCGGTCTCGAGGGCGAACTGCTGCACGATCTCCTGCTCGGGACCGAGGAAGCCCATCGCCAGCAGGACGAGCTGGGCGGGGACGACTCGGGCGCTGCCTTCGACTTCCTTCGGGGAGAAGCGGCCCCCTTCGTTGACCCATTCGATGTCGCAGATCTCGAGGCCGGTCAGGTTGCCGGCCTCGTCCTTGAGGAAGCGCTTCGTGTTGACGAGATACTGGCGCGGGTCCTCGCCCTGGACGGCGGCGGCCTCCTCCTGGCCGTAGTCCATCTTGTAGACCTTGGGCCATTCGGGCCAGGGGTTGTTCGGGGCGCGTTCGAGCGGCGGCTTGGGCATGATCTCTAGCTGGATCACGCTCTTGCAGCGGTGGCGGAGGCTGGTGCCGACGCAGTCGGTGCCGGTGTCGCCGCCGCCGATGACGACGACGTCCTTGCCGGTGGCGTTGAGGGCGGGGTTGCTGCCGTCGAAGCGATGGTCGAGCTGGTGGCTGGTGTTCGCGGCGAGGAACTCCATGGCGAGGTGGACGCCCCTGGCGTCGCGGCCTTCGGCGGGCAGGTCGCGCCCCAAGGTGGCACCGCAGCAGAGGACGATGGCGTCGAAGTCCTTGCGCAGTTTCTCGGCGGTCCATTCGGGATCCTTGCCGACGTGGACGCCGGTCTTGAAGGCGACGCCCTCCTCGGCCATGAGATCGACGCGGCGCTGCACGACCCTCTCCTTGTCGAGCTTCATGTTGGGGATGCCGTACATGAGGAGCCCGCCGATGCGGTCGGCGCGCTCGAAGACGGTCACGCTGTGCCCGGCCTGGTTGAGCTGGTCGGCGCAGGCGAGCCCGGCGGGTCCGGAGCCGACCACGGCGACCTTCTTGCCGGTGCGCTTCTCGGGGAGGCGGGGCACGACCCAGCCCTCCTCCCAGCCCCGGTCGCTGATGGCCTGCTCGTTGTTCTTGATGGTCACGGGCGGCTCGATCACCCCGAGGACGCAGGAGCCCTCGCAGGGGGCGGGGCAGACGCGCCCGGTGAACTCGGGGAAGTTGTTGGTCTTGTGGAGGCGCTCCAGGGCCTCGTGCCAGCGCCCGCGGTAGACGAGGTCGTTCCACTCGGGGATGAGGTTGTTGATGGGGCAGCCGCTGGCCATGCCGGAGACGATGTGTCCGGTGTGGCAGAAGGGTGTGCCGCAGTCCATGCAGCGGGCCCCCTGGGCGCGGCGCTCCTTCTCGTCCCCGTGGATTTTGAACTCCCTCCAGTTCTTGATGCGCTCGAGGGGGTCGAGTTCGGGGTCGGTCTGGCGGGCGATCTCGAGGAATCCGGTGGGCTTGCCCATCTTGAGTTTTTCAGTGTTCAGTTTTCAGTGTTCAGCGGCGGGAAGAGGGGCGTTTCAGTGGTCCGCTTTCAGTTTTGTCGATGCGCCATTTCGGGGCTGAACACTGAAAACTGAACACTGAAAAACTTTCGTCAATTCCCCCCGACGCGGGAGAGGTCCTTGAGGTTTTCCTCGAAGGCGGCCATGGCGGCCTCGTCGCCGGAGAGGCCCTGCTCCTCGACCTTGCGGAAGCATTCGAGCATGCGCTCGTAGTCGCGGGGGAAGACCTTGTAGAACTTGGGCAGCTCGGCGTCCCAGTTCTCGAGGAGGAAGCGGCCCCGGGCGGATCCGGTGAGCTCGACGTGCCTCGCGATCTCGGACTGGACCGCCGCGATGTCGGCGTCGGTGCATTCGATGAGGCGGTAGAGGTTGACCATTTCGTGGTTGAGCCGCTTCTCGAAGTTCCCGTCGATGTCGTAGACGTAGGCGACGCCGCCGGACATGCCGGCGGCGAAGTTCCGCCCGGTCTCGCCGAGGACGACGACCTGTCCGCCGGTCATGTATTCGCAGCCGTGGTCGCCGACGCCCTCGACGACCGTCCTCGCCCCCGAGTTCCGGACGCAGAAGCGCTCGCCGGCGATGCCGTTGATGTAGGCCGAGCCGGTGGTGGCGCCGTAGAAGGCGACGTTGCCGGCGATGATCTGCTCCTCGGCCTTGAACTTCGAGCCCTTGGGCGGGTAGATGACGATCTTGGCGCCGGAGAGGCCCTTGCCGACGTAGTCGTTGGCGTCGCCCTCCAGCTCGAAGGTCATCCCGCTCGGGCAGAAGGCACCGAGGGACTGGCCCGCGCTGCCCTTGAACTTGAGGTGGATGGTGTCCTCGGGGAGGCCGCCGCCGCCGTGGCGGCGCGTCACCTCGCTGCCGGTGATGGTGCCGGCGACGCGGTTGATGTTGACGATGGGGAGCTCGGCGTAGACCTTCTCGCCGCGCTCGATGGCGGGCTTGCAGATTTCGAGGAGGCGGGTGTTGTCGAGGGCGGTGGCGAGGCCGTGGTCCTGCGGCTTCTGGCAGTAGGTCCCCACGCCCTCCTCCACCTCGGGCTTGTGGAAGACGGTGGTGAGGTCGACGCC
>CAYMMC010000555.1:580-2639 GCA_964391125.1 uncultured Akkermansia sp. | reverse complement strand
TTCCATGGCAAGGAGGCGCGGGCGCTCTACCGGCGGCGATGGGGAATCGAATTGGTTTTCAGCCACTTCAAGAAACGCGGCTTCGACTTGGAGACCACGCACATGCCGGACCCCGACAAAATAGAAAGACTGTTCGGCGTGCTGACACTGGCATCCATGATCAGCTATGGATGGGGTTTCGAGATGAAGCGGAACACCACGCTGACCGCACCTCAGAAAAGGAAGGGCATCTTCCGTCTTGGGCTTGATCGGCTTGCCCAACTGCTTGCCCATGGAGAGGATTTTGACGAGGGAGTCCGAGCGTTATTGAAATGGAATGAGAGGCCGAAATACCATTCAATTTTTGTCGTGTAGTGTGGGCGAGCCAGTATTCCGCGCCGTTTTCCGTCTTCTGGGCGTGGCCCTCGAAGGCTTCGGTCGAGTTGTGAATCAGATACCTCCGGCAGAACCGGAGCTTTGGGGATTGGGGCCGCCCGAAGCGCCCTGTGACCTCGTTCCTCGGGAAACCTCGAACGCCCTTCCCGCCACTTCCATCATCCCCTACGCACCGCTGCGGGCTTCAAGGGTAGCCCCGAGCGGCCCGCTCGGGGAACGAAGGTCGTGAGGACGCCCGATCGGTCGCGCGGCCCCACTCGTCTCGCGGCAAGACCGTCCGTCGAAACCCTCCCCCCGATGGAGGGAGGCTGCTGGATCGGCCGAACCTCGATCATCTCTCCGGCGGAGCCGGGGGGGTCCCGATTGGAAAATGAGGAGCGCCGTGTCCCGGCTTCCTCAGAGAAGCCTCCAGACCACCGCCGCCGCCGTGGCCAGGGCTGCGACGAGGGCGAAGCATCCCTTCCGCTCCTTCGGCGCCTCGTTCCAGCCGGGGAGGGGAGTCCGCGTTCCGGGGGCGGAGGCCGGACCCGACGCGGGCGGGAGGTCCTTCGGGACCGGCATCGCCTCGACGGCGTCCTTGGCCTCCTTCAGGCTGACGCCGGTCGCCTCGCGGTAGATCTTGACCGCTTCGATCTTCCTGCGCTTGCGGAGCGCGTCTTGGATGGCGGCGAGCCGGTCCGGCGGCAGATGGGGGTCCATGCCCTCCGTATGCCGCCTGGAGGGGCCTTCGTCAAGTCGGAGTTCGGCCGGCGGCGGCGAGGGGCGCGGCCTTGCGCCTTGATCGCGGATTGTCATTTCCCCCGGGCGATTCTACTTTCTGGAAGCGTTCTCTGCGGTAGAGTTGGCAGGCCGACCGGGAACCGCACCCTCCCGCCCCTCCGATTCAACCCTCCCCGCTCCGACTCCCAGCCCGATGTCCCAGCCCGTCGAGACCCTCCCCGCGATCAAGGTGCCCCGGCCCGTCCCCCCCACGACGACGCGCTTCCGCCCGCCGAAGAAGAACATCCCCCAGACCAAGGCCGAGCGGGACCGCTTCCTCCGCGCCATCCGCAACTACGTCGCAGCGGAGAATCCCGTGCCCCCGATGCCGCTGGAGGAGCTCGACGTCCACGCCCGCCGCGTCCTCGCCGAGCTCGGCCACGAGGGCGACGAGACCTATCTGCACTACACCGCCGTCTGCCTCAACAACGAGATGTGGCGCGAGACCCTGGCGGAGATTCCCTACGAGCGCCGCCTTCTGCTGATGCCGAAATGCCTCCGGGTGGAGAGCAAATGCCCCGCGCCCTTCGACGAGTTCGGCCTGCTCTGCAAGCAATGCGGCCTCTGCTCGATCCAGGACTTCCAGAACGAGGCCGAGCGGCTCGGCTACGCCGTGCTCGTGGCGGAGGGCTCGGCCATCGTCATGTCCCTGATCCAGACCGGACAGATCGAGGCCATCGTCGGCATCTCCTGCCTGCCCGTGCTGGAGCGGACCTTCCCCTACGTCGAGGCCGCCGCGATCCCCTCCATCGCCGTGCCGCTGCTGCAGGACGACTGCATCAACACCACCGTGGACATCGACTGGGTCTGGGAGTATCTCCATCTCACCAGCGAGGACCAGACCCGCCGCCTCGACCTGACCGGCCTGCACGAGGAGGTGAAGGGCTGGTTCACCCCCGCGGAGATCGAGGCGACGATGGGGCCT
>CAYMMC010000555.1:0-570 GCA_964391125.1 uncultured Akkermansia sp. | reverse complement strand
CTGCCGTCGGGAGGCAGGAGGAGATCGCCCGCGAATGGCTCGCCCGCGACGGCAAGCGCTGGCGTCCCTTCCTGACCGTCGCCGCCTACGAGGCCCTCCGCGAGGACCGGGGCGCCCCGATTCCGGCGGATCTCAAGAAGGTCGCCTTCGCCTCGGAGCTGTTCCACAAGGCCTCCCTCGTCCACGACGACATCGAGGACGAGGACCACGGCCGCTACGGCCGGCCCACCCTGAACGCCGAGCACGGCGTCGCCGTGGCCCTGAACGCGGGCGACCTGCTCATCGGCGAAGGCTACCGCCTGATCGGCGAATGCGGCGCGGACGACGCGGCCAAGACGCGGATGCTCCTCGCCGCGGCGCGGGGGCAGCGCGAGCTCTGCCGCGGGCAGGGGGCCGAGCTGGTGTGGGCGCGGTCGCCGCAGCCCCTCGGCTCGAAGCAGGTGCTCGAGATCTTCCGCCAGAAGACCGCGCCGGCCTTCGAGGTCGCTTTGAAGCTGGGCGCCGCCTACGCCGGCAGGCTCGACGAGGTCGCCCCGGTGCTGGAGCAGTATTCCGAGAATCTCGGGATCG
>CAYMMC010000554.1:0-2658 GCA_964391125.1 uncultured Akkermansia sp. | reverse complement strand
TCGGTCCTCGCGGATCCCGTCGTCCTCGCGATCGCGGCGGCCCACCACCGCACGCCCGCCCAAGTCCTGCTGCGCTGGGCGGTGCAGCGCGGCACGGCGACCATCCCGAAGACTCAGGACGTGGCGCGCCTCCGCGAGAATTTCGCCGTCTTCGACTTCGAGCTGGGCGACGGGGAGATGGCGGAACTCGGCGCGTTGGATCGCGGACGCCGCTTCAACGATCCGGCGGACTTCGGGGAGAAGGCCTTCAACACCTTCTACCCGATCTTCGACTGAAGGGCGCCTCGATGCGAACAGCCCCTCATTGTCCAATGGGGAAGCGGGTAGGGCCGCGCGGCCCGCGCGGCCAATGGGGCGTCCCCACGACCTTCGTTCCCCGAGCGGGCCGCTCGGGGCGACCCTTGAACCCCGCAGCGGTGCGCGGGGGGATGATGGAATGGGCGGGAAAGGCGTTCGAGATCTCCCGGGGAACGAGGTCATAGGCCGCTTCGGGCGGCATGCGGAGCGCTCGACCTACGGGACAAGAGCGGGCCGGAATCTGTAGGGCTAGCGCCCCAACTTCGAAAATCCGATGCGGGGAGGCATGCGCCCCGGCGCGGGCGGATCACGCCCCCACCAGAAGCCTCTCCGGATTCTCGATGCACTGCTTCACCCTCACCAGGAAGGTCACGGCCTCCTTGCCGTCGACGAGCCGGTGGTCGTAGCTGAGCGCGAGATACATCATCGGACGGATCACGACCTGTCCGTCCACGGCGACGGGACGCTGCTGGATGGTGTGCATCCCGAGAATGCCGGACTGGGGAGGGTTGAGAATGGGCGTGCTGAGGAGCGAACCGAAGATGCCTCCGTTCGTGATCGTGAAGACGCCCCCCTGGAGGTCGGTCAGGGTCACCTTGCCGTCGCGCGCCTTCGTCGCGTAGTCGGCGATGTCCCTCTCGATCTGGGCGAAGCTCTTCTGGTCGCAGTCGCGGACGACGGGAACGATGAGGCCCCGGTCCGTGCTGACCGCCACCCCGATGTCGTGGAAATGCTGCTCGACGATCTCGTCCCCCTCGATCCGGGCGCCCACCGTCGGGACCGACTTGAGCGCCTCGACCACCGCCTTGATGAAAAAGGACATGAAGCCCAGCTTCACTCCGTTGCGGGCCGTGAAGTCGTCCTGGAGCCGTTTGCGCAGGCCCATCACCGCGCTCATGTCGCATTCGTTGAAGGTCGTGAGGATCGCCGCCTCGTGCTGGGCGTTGACGAGATGGGTCGCGATCTTCTTGCGCAGGGGCGACATCTTCCGGCGCGTGGTGCGCTTCTCCCCGGCGGCGGACGCCGCAGGGGCGACGGGGGCGGCGGGCTCCCCCGCGTCCGCCTTCGCGGGGGCGGCGGCGGCTCCGAGCACATCGGCCTTGGTGATTCGTCCTCCCGCTCCGGTGCCGCTGACGCGGGAAAGGTCGATGCCCTCCCCTTCCGCGATCTTCTTGGCGACGGGCGTGGCCTTGACGTCCCCGCCTTCCGGCTCCTCGGCGGACGCGGTGGATTCCGCCGCAGGCGCGGCTGCGGTCGAAGCGGGCGTCTCGGCGGGGGCCTCGCCCTCTTCGATTCGGGCGACGGGGGCACCGATGGCGAGCTCGTCGCCGGCGGCGGCGAGGTGGCGCAGGATGCCGGCCCGATCCGACTCCAGTTCGGTCGAGATCTTGTCGGTCTCGATCGTCAGGATGACCTCGCCGGCCTTGACGTAGTCGCCGTCGTCCTTATGCCAAGTGCCCAAGGTGGCCGAGGCGATCGACTCGCCGACGGAAGGAATCTTGATCTCGTGCGCCATGATGACTCGTTGCTCGAATAATGGAAGGATGGAAAGGGAAAGGGGGAAAGTCACGCGGAAATTCGCGATCGCCGGCCTCCGGTCCGGGAAAAGCGAGGGTCACTTGCTGAAGGCCTCCTCGAGCAGGCGGCGCTGCTCCTTCTTGTGGATGGCCTTGGCACCGCTCGAGGGGCTGGAGGCGGCGGGCCGCCCCGCGTAGCGGACGCGCAGGTCGGAGACCTTCCGGAGGTTCGGCCCCACGAAGGTCCAGGCCCCCATGTTGAGCGGCTCCTCCTGACACCAGACCCATTTCGTCGCGTTGGGATAGCGCGAGGCGATCTCGGCGACCTTGTCGGCGTGGAAGGGGTAGATCTGCTCGAGTCGGATGATGGCGGCGTTTCCGATCTCGTGCTCGCGACGGTAGTCGAGGAGATCGTAGTAGACCTTGCCGGTGCAGAAGACGAGCCGGGCGATGCGCTCGGCCGGTCCCCGGTCCGGCGATTCGTCGTCGAGCACTTCGTGGAAGTGGCTGCCCTCGCCGAACTCCTCCAGCGCGGAGACGCAGGCGGGATGCGTCAGCAGGCTCTTCGGCGTCATCAGGACGAGCGGCTTGACGAAGTCGCGCTTCATCTGGCGGCGCAGCACGTGGAAGTACTGGGCGGGGGTGGTCAGGTTGCAGACTTGGATGTTCTCCTCGGCGCTGAGCTGGAGGAAGCGCTCCAGCCGGGCGCTGCTGTGCTCCGGCCCCTGCCCCTCGTAGCCGTGCGGAAGGAGCATGACGAGGTGGCTGGGCCGGCCCCATTTCGACTCGGCGGAGGTGATGAACTGGTCGATGATGACCTGGGCGCCGTTGGCGAAATCGCCGA
>CAYMMC010000553.1:0-2658 GCA_964391125.1 uncultured Akkermansia sp. | reverse complement strand
CCTCCCTCCGGGACTTTCCCCTTGCGGTTCGGACCCTTGGGCTATCTTGTCCGTCCTTCCTCCCCCACCCCACCGAACCACGCCATGAGCGACGCCACCTCCGACAAAAACTCCGCCCTGATGGAAAAAATCGTCAGCCTCTGCAAGCGGCGCGGTTTCATCTTCCAGTCGGCGGAGCTCTACGGCGGTCTCAACGGCTGCTGGGACTACGGCCCGCTCGGGGCGGAATTGAAGCGGAATCTCAAGGATTACTGGTGGCGGAGGCACGTGCAGGAGCGCGACGACATCGTCGGGCTGGACGGCTCCATCCTCACCCACCAGGCGGTGCTGAAGGCCTCGGGCCACGTCGGCGGCTTCTCCGATCCGATGTGCGACTGCCTCCTCAGCAAGGCCCGCCTCCGCGCCGACCAGATCCCCGCCCAGTCCGGCACGGCCTACTGGTTCACCGGCGCCTCCCACGCGGAGTCGGGCTGGAGCGTGGCTCGCGACTACGCCGTGCTCGTCGCCGAGGGCGAGGACGCGAACAAGGCCCGCAAGACGGCGCGCCAGTATTTCGCCCAGTTCCTCTCCGACAAGCGGATCTCCCCCAAGGCGCTCGAGCTCGCGGGCGAGCGGACCGAGGCGATCGCGGAATCGACCCGCTTCAATCCCGAGAACGGATCGCTCCTCACCGAGCCGCGCGCCTTCAACCTCATGTTCAAGACGCACATGGGCGCCTCGTCCGACGAGGGCGACGAGAGCACCGTCGCCTATCTCCGCCCCGAGACGGCGCAGTCGATCTTCGTGCAGTTCAAGAACGTCCTCGAAACCTCCCGGGTGAAGCTGCCCTTCGGCATCGCCCAGATCGGGAAGAGCTTCCGCAACGAGATCAACCCGCGGAACTACACCTTCCGCTCGCGCGAGTTCGAGCAGATGGAGATCGAATACTTCTGCCGCCCCGAGGACGGTCTGCGCCTCACCGACGAATGGCTGGAGGAGCGCCTGAAGTTCTACGGGGAGGTCGGCATCCCGCGCGAGCGCCTCCACGTCGTCGACATCCCCGACGGCGAGCGCGCCTTCTACTCGCAGAAGACCTACGACATCGAATACGAGTTCCCCTTCGGCATCCAGGAGCTGGAAGGCGTCGCCTACCGCACCGACTACGACCTCGGCGTCCACCAGAAGGGCTCGGGCAAGTCGCTGGAGTATTTCGACGAGGAGACCAAGGAGAAGATCCTCCCCCACGTCGTCGAGCCGAGCGCCGGCTGCGACCGCACCGTCCTCGCCCTGATCTGCGAGGCCTACGACGAGGAGACCGTGACCGACGAGAAGGGCAAGGAGGAAACCCGCGTGGTGATGCGCTTCTCCCCGCGCGTCGCCCCCATCAAAGTGGGCGTCTTCCCCCTGCTCAAGAACAAGCCCGAGCTCGTCGCCAAGGCCCGCGAGGTGCAGCGGATGCTGGCGCCGCACATGGCCGTCTACTACGACGAGGCCGCCGCCATCGGACGCCGCTACCGCCGCCAGGACGAGATCGGCACGCCCTGGTGCGTCACCATCGACTTCGACACCCTCGGCGAGAACGGCGGGGATCTGAGGGACACCGTCACCATCCGCGAGCGCGACTCCATGAAGCAGGAGCGCATCGCCATCTCGGAGCTGCGGAGCTATCTGCTGGACCGGATGCTGTGATCCAGACGACGTTGCGAATCCTGCGCCGCGGCGACGCGACGCACGCTTCCCTCCGCCCCGGCCCCCCCTCCGGGGCGCCGGTCGTTTTTCAGTGGAAATCCGTCGCGCCGGACGCTAGCCTCTCCCCATGGCAGCCACGGTCTTCGAGATGGAGGACGTTTCCGTCCAGCGGGACGGGCGGAAGATCCTCGATGGAATCAACCTCAGCGTCGAACGGGGCCAGCACTGGGTCGTCCTCGGCGGCAACGGCTCGGGCAAGACATCCCTGTTGAACGTCTTGATGGGCTATCTCACCCCGACCACGGGCGCGGTCCACATGCGCGGGCGCGAAAACGCGGCGAGCTCCCCCTCGCAGAGCTGGGACGACTGGCGCAAGCGCATCGGCTTCGTCAGCAGCAGCATCTCCCAGCTCGTGGAGCCCGCCGAAACGGGGATCGAGATCGTCCTTGCCGGGCGCCATGCCATGGTGAACTACTGGCAGCAGGGCAGGGACGATCCGAACGAGATCCGTGCCGCCGAGAAGGTTCTCGAGAAGGTGGACTGCGCCCCCCTCCGCGACCAGCCCTGGGCGACGATGTCGCAGGGCGAGCGGCAGCGCATCCTCATCGGACGGGCGCTGATGACGCAGCGCATGGAGGTGCTGGTGCTCGACGAGCCCTGCGCCGGGCTCGATCCGGTCGCCCGCGAGCATTTTTTGCAGTTCGTCGAGGAACTGACGGCGAAGGGATCCTTCCGCTCCCTGGTCCTCGTGACCCACCACGTCGAGGAGATCATCCCCGCGATCACCCATGCCCTCGTCCTGAAGGGGGGGAAGGCCATCAGCCAGGGCGAGAAGCGCCGCGCCCTGAATTCGCTGAGCCTCTCCCAGGCCTTCGGAGCCGATCTGAAACTGCGTTCGCGCCTCGGCCGCTATCGGCTCTACTACGGGGACGAGTTCATCCCCGAGGGCGGCCAAGTGGTCTAGCAGCCCGCCGGGGGCGACTCAGTGGG
>CAYMMC010000552.1:0-2662 GCA_964391125.1 uncultured Akkermansia sp. | reverse complement strand
GCAACTACTACGACGACGAAGTCGTCAGAACCGAAGCGGCCAAATGGTTTCCAGACTGCGAGCGTCTGCTGGTCTGGGATTGGGACCGGAACCAGCCGGGACGCTGCCACCCCCTGTCCGTCGTCGCGGCTTGGGAAGAGGGCCGGCCCTTCCCTACCCAGGTGGCGGCCCGCGAGGAGGATTTCCTCGGCCATCTATTGAAACAGGAATGGCGAAGGAGCGGCCTTTCCCTGGAGACGGTTCCCCCGGCCCCGAGTCGGACGGATGCCGATGGCCGCCGTGCGTGGGAGCTGGACTTGGTCGATGCCGCTCCGGAGATCCGGGTTGCGGTGGGGCGGGCCCTGCTTCGTGAAGCCCACCTGCCGGCTTGGGATTTCGATTGGGAAAACCTCGCCTTGCCCGAATACGCCAAGACCTGCGTGATCTCCACGGACGACGGGCGCTACCTCTACGATCCTGCGGAATCCGAATGGGTCTCCTTGGTGGAGGAGCTGCGTCCCGAACCCGAAGAACCATCCTATGTGTGTCTGCTGTTTCCCGGCGACTCCTATCTGGAAGTCTGGCGTCACCCCGAGGGGATGTGGGTGGGCATCCGCATCTGGCACGACCCGAAGGTCGGAGCCTTTACCGCATGGGAAGCCTCCCCCTCGCCCCGGTCCGAAAGCGGCTCCGGCTACCGGGGACATCCCTTCCCGGAGGAGCATCGGCTTTCCCTGGGCGATGCCCTTGCCGTGGGCATGGCCTTCTTCTACGATCCCCGGAAGCCACCCGAAGTGGAAGGCGTCTGGTGGCATGCCAAGGTTTGAACGAAGAAAACAACATCAAGAAAAACGTATCATGGACGACCCCGCCACCGCCTGGGAAATGATCGAGGGCAGGATACCCGGAGAATGGGAAACCCGCTCCCCCACCGCATCCCAAATCATCGGGGCCTTGGAGGCGGTCGCCCCGGACATGGACAATCCCTACGTCATCCTCGAAGCTCCGGCAAAGGAGCCGACCTATTCCAACTACTGCCAGGCATTGGCCTTCGACGAAGGCTACTGCTGCGAGATCCGACAGTATGGCGCCACCGCCGACGCCTACATTCACTATCGGCTGCTCCGCCCCGATGAACACGGGCAGGTGGGATACGACGACGATGACGAGGAGTTCGGCTACCATCCCGATCTGCAAACCGTCACGGCGGTCTTTTGCGCCTTCCAGAGGGATCCCGAGACCCTGCCCGTGCTGGAGCCATGGCAATGGATCGACGTCACCGAGCAGGTGGACGGCGAGTCCTGATCCCGCCGCCACCGCCTCCTCCTCCTCACACGTCGCGCAGGAACACGCGGGCGGCGATGCGCAGCCAGTCGCCGTGCCACTCCTTGGATTCGAAGCGGGCGAAAAGGAATTTGCCCGCATCCATGAGCCGGGCGAGGACCTCGTTGCGGTCGCGGGGCACGTAGCCGACCTTCCGCCCGGATTCAGTGAGGATGGGAATGGCCAAGGGATCGTGGGGGTTGTCCGGCTCGCGGCGCAGCACCAGGGCGACGCCGGGCTGAAGCGTCGGCTCGATGTCGCGTATGGGCACATGAGTGGTGCCGGCGATGTGGGTCTCGATCAGGAAGATCTCCTTGGCAAAGGGCGCCTCCAGCGCGCCTCCGGCCTGCAGGTGGGCGTGCAGCAGGGCGATCTGGCGCTGTTCCAAAGGGGTGAGGGAATATTCGCTCATGGGACGGGTGATGGGCGTTTCTCACGCGCTGCCGCCATCCAGCAGGGTGCCCAGCCACTGCTTGCGTTCGTCGCGCAGTTGGGCCAGTTCCCGGAGCCGGTCGTCCAGCGAGCTTTGCTGCGCCGCCACCGCCGCGGGATCGTCCAGCAGACGCCCTTGGTCAAAGGGCCAGAGCCGACGTGTGTCGGCGATGGCGTGGAGCCTCCGGTCGAGCAGCAGCCGGAGCTTTTCCACCTGCTCCCGCAGGGCGTCGAGAGGATCGGGGCCGGTCGGCAGGTCGTCCGCGGATTGCCGGGTCAGAATCTCCAAAGCTTGGAGCTCCTCCACATCGCGTTCCTCGTATGCGGCGAGAACCCGATGCCAGAGCTCCTTGTCCGCATCGCTCTGGCCCTCGTGCAGATCGGGGTGCAGACGGCGCACCAGTTGGCGGAAGAGCTTGCCCATGGTCCGGACGGTTTCCGGTTCCATCAGGTGCTCCAGGATGCCCCGTTGCTTTTCCAGCAGAGCGGCTTCCGCTTCCAGTTTCTCCTGCCAAGCGGCGAATTCCTCGTCGAGGATGTCGCAGATGGCTTGGTAGTCGATCTCCCTGCCGCTGTTGACGGCCATCTGGACCAGTTCGATCTCGCGTTTCAGCCTGGCTGCTTCGATTTCGAGGCGGTGCAGGCGGAGGAGACGCTCGCCGAAGGCCGCCGCGTAGCGTCCCAGCATCACGGGGCGCGAATCTTCCAGCGCGTGCAGATCGGCGAGGGCCCGGGCGATCTGGGCGTGCAGAGCGGTGCGCTGTTCAGCGAGGCGGTCCCATTCGGGATGCGGGATGGGAAGGGATCCGGGCATGGGCGATACGGGAGCCTGTTACCACGACCGAGCGGACAGCGCAATCTTTTCCAAGGAGTGGTAGAGGGCATCGCGACGACCACACGGCAGGTACGTGGCAAAACGCTCCTGTTC
>CAYMMC010000551.1:0-2666 GCA_964391125.1 uncultured Akkermansia sp. | reverse complement strand
CGCAACGAGCAGGTCCTGCGGGGCAACGAGATCGGCGCGGTGGAGCGGGAGATCGCGGATCTGGAGCAGGAGATCGAACTGTGGGAGCTGCGCATCGCCGCAGTCCGCGACCGCCACGAGCTGTCGCGCCGCCTCCGCTGGGTGCAGAGCGACCTCGCCGACATCGACGTGTCGAAGGTGATCGAGATCGAGGCGCTCGCTCCGGGCGAGGCCCCGGTGGCGAGCGCCTATTGACGGGAATTTGGACGGATGGGAAACCGAAGGAGATCGCCGTGGACGCTGGACTGAAAACGAGGTTGGTGCTGGGCTGCGCGGGACTCGTCGCGATTCTTTCGGTCTTGAGCGCACGCCTGCTCCACATCGAGGCGACGAGCGGGGAGCGTCTCGCGGCGCAGGCGCGGGCCCACTACGAGTACAGGGAGACGCTGCCGGCGCGGCGGGGGCGGATCTACGATCGTTCCGGCGAGCTGCTGGCGCGGAGCCAGACGGTGTTCACCCTCGTGGCGGACCGCCACCATCTCCGGGATCCGCTTCTCGGCTCCATCGGCCTGGCGAAGCGGGAGGGCGTCTCGCCGCAGCAGATCAAGCAGTCGCATCTGCCCGAGGAGATCGCGGGCCTCTACCGCGAATACGTGGCGGAGTGCCTGGCGGAAATCCTCGACGAACCCCGCCACGAGATCGCGCGCCGGCTCCGGACCCCCGGCAACGGAGACGTCGTCCTCGCCCGGAATCTCGAGGACGATTTCGCGGGCAGGATCGAAGATCGCCTCGCCGAGCGCGCCATCCGCGGAATCCGGCTCGACGCGGGCGAGCGCCGCTACTACCCCAGCCCGATGTCGCTCACGCAGGTGATCGGGTACGTGGACGAAGAGGGGGCGGGCGTTTCCGGAATCGAGAAGGTCTTCGACGAGGAGATGAAGGGCCGGCCCGGCCACCGCTACTGCGAGCGCGACCGCAGCCGTCGCGAGATCCACGCCTACCGCGGCACGCGGGTCGACCCCGTGCCGGGGCGGGACGTCCATCTCACCATCGACATGGCTCTGCAGACCGTCGTGGAGAGCGAGCTCGACGCGGTGATCGACCGCTTCCGCCCCGCGAAGATGACGGTCATCTTCATGGATCCCTCGACCGGCGAAGTGCTGGCGATGGCGAGCCGCCCCCACTTCGACCTCTCCACGAGGAAGGGGATCCGCGGGCAGGATCCGGTGCGCCGCAACCCGGCGGTCTCGGACCTCTACCAGCCGGGCTCGACCTTCAAGATCGTCGGCTACGGCGGCGCCTTCGACCGAGGGCTGGCCGATCCCTCGATGGAGGTGGACTGCCACATGGGGCGCTACGAGTTCGACGGGTTCGCCCTGCGGGACCACCATCCCTACGGCCGGCTCACCGCCCGCATGGCCTTCGCCAAGTCCTCGAACATCGGCGCCTACCTGGTGGCCCGGCCGCTGAACAAGGGGCAGTTCCACCACTACGTGCGGCAGTTCGGCTTCGGGCAGAAGACCGGAATCGAGCTGAACAACGAGCACGCCGGCCGCATCGTTCCGCCGGAGCGCTGGTCGGCGACGTCCTTCTCCAGCCAGACGATGGGCTACGAGATCGCCGTGACCCCGATGCAGATGGCGGTGGCCTGCTCGGTGATCGCGAACGGAGGGGTGCTGCGCGCCCCCACCATCCTGAAGGGGGTGAAGGAGGACGTGCGCGGCGCCACGATGGTGAAAGGACCCGAGCGGACCGGACGTAGGGTGCTCAGCGAGAAGGCGGCCCGGCAGGTCGCGCAGTGCATGATCGAGGCGATGGGACCATACGGCACGGGGACGAAAGGCCAGGTGCGCGGCTACAGCGTGGCCGGAAAGACGGGCACGGCGCGCAAGCACGTGGAGAACGTGGGCTACGTCGAAGTGCGCTACATCGCGTCCTTCATGGGCTTCCTCCCCGCGGAGAATCCGCGCCTGCTGGGCCTCGTCGTCATCGACGAGCCGAAGGCCAACGGCCCCCAGGTCTATGGCGGGGCGGTCGCCGCGCCGGTCTTCCAAGCCATCGCGACGAGCGCGGTGAAGATCCTGGGCATCGAGCCGGACCGTCCCGAGGAGCTCGTCGAAGAGACGGCGGCGCCCCTGGCGGCCGCGAACCCGGGGGAGGAAGGACGTTGACCATGACTGTGGCGGATCTCATCGAAGGCATTTACGTGAAGCACGTCGTCGGGACGCTCCAGACGCCGGTGACGGGCGTCTTTTTCGACTCCCGCCAAGTGGCGCCGGGCGGGGTCTTCTGCGCCCTGAAGGGGGAGGGGCACGACGGCCACCACTACGTCCAGGCGGCGATCGACCGGGGCGCCGTGGCGATCCTCTCGGAACAGCCGAATCCGGCGGAGTTCTCCGCGACCTGGCTGCAGGTCGGCGACGCCCGCGCCGCCATGGCGAAGGCGGGAAGCAATCCTGCCAGCAGAGCGGCTGTAAAGATAACGCGCATCAGGGCGTAGCGGACGTACCGGGGGCGGCGGACTTATCCGTGCCGTCAATGCCGCCGCCGCTGAACATGAATTTGCCGATCATCTCTTCGAGATTGACTGCAGACTGGGTGAATTCGATACGCCCGCCCTCGGCAAGCATGGCATCATCGCCGCCGGGCGTGATCTGGATGAACTTATCGCCGAGCAGCCCGCTGCT
>CAYMMC010000550.1:0-2683 GCA_964391125.1 uncultured Akkermansia sp. | reverse complement strand
AGCTGGGCGTAGTTTCCAAATCCGCCGGTCTCGGTGCCGGCGCCGCCGTCGAAGGTGAAGTTGTTGCCGCTGCGGACCACGATGTCCCCGTGGTGATCGCCGGCCGCGTCGTAGCCGCCATGGCCGAGCTGCACGTAGGAGGCCTCCGAATGGTGCGGCGCGGCCAGGAAGACGATGTTGCCCGTCCGGGAACCCACCCCGATCCTGCCGCTGTGCCCCACGGGAGAGTCTGCGTCGTAGCCCCCGTGGCCGAGCTGGGCGTAGCTGCGGAACCCGCTGGTGGCCGATCCCATGGTTTGGAAGGTGAGGTTGCCGTGGGCGAGCACGGCGATGGCTCCGCTGTGGGTGCCCGCCGCGTTGGTCCCCCCGTGCCCGAGCTGGGCGTAACGGTCGCCGTCGCCCCGCGTGCCGCTGCGGAAGGAGAGGTTGCCGTTGTCGGATCGCACCGTGATGGTGCCGTTGTGGTCGCCTGCCGCGTTGGCCCCGCCGTGGCCGAGCTGGACGTAGTTGAAGCTGCGTCCGGTCGTCGCCGAGGTGGTGTTTTGGAAAAGGATGTTCGAATTCGCCAGAACGAGGATGTCGCCGTCGTGGTCGCCCGCGGCACTGCTCCCGCCGTGGCCGAGCTGGGCGTAGGATCGGTTGCCGGGAGCAACGCTGGTGCTGGACCAACGGAACTCCACGCCCCCGGCGAGGGATTGCACCCGGATGTCGTCGCCGTGGTCGCCTGCGGCGTTGTAGCCCCCGTGGCCGAGCTGCGCGTAGCCATCCGTGCCGGCGCCGCCCTGAAAGAGGATGCCGTTCAGGGCGAGCACGTCGATCTCCCCGCTGTGGCTGCCGATCGCGCCGGTTCCGCCGTGGCCGAGTTGGGCATAGGCGCCGACGCCGGTGCCGGTGCCCGCGTAGAATTCGACGCCCCCTTGCTCCGCCTTCGCCGTGATGGTTCCGGAGTGGTCGCCGACGTTGAGGTTTCCGCCGTGGCCGATCTGCGCCCAGGCTTCGGTTCCCCCCGCCCGGAAAACGATACTCCCGCCCTCGGCGGTGACCGCGATGGCACCGTCGTTGCCCGCCGCCGTGGCGGCATTGGCCGCGTTCGATCCCCCGTGGCCGATCATCACCCCGGTTCGAGTTCCGGAGGTCCCGGCCGTGCCGAGGACCGAACCGGCCGCCGTCACCGTGATCGCTCCGGTATGGTCGCCCGTGGTGTTGCGCCCGCCGTGCCCGATCTGGGCGGAGGCGTTCTGGGTCGCGCCGCCTTGCAGGGTGACGTCCCCTCCGGTGCTGTTCACGCTGACCGCTCCGCTGTAGTTTCCGCTGGCGGTGGCAGCGATGCCGCCGTGGCCGATCTGGGCCCAGCGCTCGTTGCCTCCGGCCCCCTGCCCGGCGAGAAGGCGGATGTCGCCGGACGCCGTCACGGAAATGGCATCGCTGGCGTTGCCGGCGATATTGCGTCCCCCGTGCCCGATCAAGGCGTAGGCATCCCCTCCCGCCCCTGTGACGCCGCCCGTCAGACCGACCCCGCCGCCCGTCGTGGTGATCGAGATGGCACCGGACCGTGCACCGGAGTGATCCCGTCCGCCGTGCCCGATCTGGGAATAGGCCCCCAGGGCGCTGCTGCTCCCGCCATGGAGAGCCACGTTCCCGGTCAAGCCCAGCAAGGAAATCGCACCGGACACGGCTCCGTCCCCATCCCGCCCGCCATGCCCGATCTGGGCGTAGGCGTTCAGCGCCGCACCGGAGCCTCCGGTCACGGTCACATGTCGGAACGCCTCCAAGGTGATGGCCCCGCTCTTGGCGCTGGTTTTGACAGCCTCGCCCCCGTGTCCGATCTGGGCGTAGGCATTGTTGGCCGAACCCGCCGTCATCAGGAGATCGGACGCCACCGTCGAAAGGATCTCGATGCCGCCGCCGAGAGTGTTGACGGCGCTGCCGAATCCCCCGTGCCCCACCTGAGCGAAGGCCCCCGACCCCGACCCGCCTTCGAGGCCCAGGCCGCCCGCGTGGGTGCGCAGCGCGATGCCGCCGCCGGTGGCCTGGCTCGCCGCCGTCGGACGGTAGCCGACCTGGGCGAAGCCGTCCGCCCCGCCGCCGAGCAGGTGGATGCCATGCCCCAGCAAGGTCGTGTCCCCTCCCCGGCTCCCCACGGCGATCCCGGCGCCCTGGCTGCCCGTGCCCACTTGGACGCTGCCTCCGGCGTTGCCATAGGACGAGGCCGCCGAGAGAAAGTCGTTGATGGTCACCGATCCCGGAGACTCGTAGGGAAACGCCGTCGGCAAGCCGGTGGTCCCGTTCCAGCCCGCCACCACGTTGATCGCGCCCGTGCCGGCGTTCTGCACCGAAGCTTCGAAGACCACGTTGCCGTGCGCCAGGGTGGTGAGGCTGAAATTGGAGTTCCACGCGACCGTGTCCAGGAAAGCGACGTGCCCCGGGTCGCCGCCCGCAGCCGGCGTCGAGATGACCACGTGGTTGCTGCCCAAGGCGACGGCCAGCGTGTCGTTGTTGATGTTGAAAGGGCTGTCGCCGGGCGCGTGCGTCGCCGCGCTGACCGTTCCGTTGGTCGGATCCAGCAGCAAGATTCCTGCGGATCCGTCCGCCGACAGGGTCGAAGCCGTGCCATGGAAGCCGAGGCGCTCCCTCCCCGACACCTCCACGAAGCCGCCTCCGCCGACGCCTTCGGCGCTGGCGT
>CAYMMC010000549.1:0-2686 GCA_964391125.1 uncultured Akkermansia sp. | reverse complement strand
CCCCATGAAGATCACCCCCGAACAAATCGCTTTGGTCGCCAAGGACATGGGCGTCTCCGTCGAGGAGCTGACCCGCTTCGTCGCCCTCGGGCGGAACCGGGTCTTCGCCGCAGGCGACTACCTCTTCCACCAGTCGGCTCCGCGGCGCTTCTTCGGCGTCGTCCTGCGCGGGCGCATCAGCCTGCTGCGCGGTCTCGCCGGGCGCAACGTCACCATCGCCTGCCTCACGGAGGGTGCGATGATCGGCGAGACCCTCTTCATCGACGACCTGGCCCACAGCGTCTCCGGGGCCGCTCTCGAGGAGACGGAGGTCTGGACGGTGGACCGCGAGGCGATCGAGGCCTTCCGCGAGGAGAAGCCCGAGATCTTCTACCGCATGACCGCCCGCGCCGCCCGCCGCGTCGCCATGCGCCTGCGCGAGACCACGGAGATGCTCATCCGCTCCGATCACCAGCGCGCGCCCATCGCCAGCTACCGCACCGAGCACGACTCGCTCGGTCTGCGCGAGGTCTCCAACGCCCACTACTACGGCATCCAGACGATGCGGGCGGTGGAGAACTTCCCCTTCTCCGGGGTCCGCCTCTCGCATTTCCAGCACCTCGTCAACGCCTTCGCCCAGGTGAAGAAGGCCGCCGCCCTCGCCAACGCGGAGCTCGGCGTGCTCGACGCGGACATCGCCGCCGCGATCGCCCAGGCCTGCGACCGCATCCTCGCGGGCGAGCGGCACGAGCAGTTCGTCGTCGACATGGTCCAGGGCGGCGCGGGCACCTCGTCGAACATGAACGCCAACGAGGTCGTCGCGAACCTGGCGCTCGAGATCCTCGGGCGCGAGAAGGGCGAATACCGGCATTGCCACCCCAACGACCACGTCAACTGCTCGCAGTCGACCAACGACGTCTATCCCACGGCGGTGAAGCTGGCCGTGGTCTCGGCGACGCACGAGGCGGTCTCCGCCCTCGGCGTGCTCCGGAAGGCCTTCCGCGAGAAGGCCGAGGAGTTCGCCGACGTCCTCAAAATGGGCCGGACCGAGAACCAGGACGCCGTGCCCATGACCCTCGGGCAGGAGTTCAGCGCCTACGCCAGCATGCTCGGCGACGGGATCCGCCGGCTCGGGCGCGTCGCCGACGACCTTCTCGTGGTGAACATGGGCGCGACCGCGATCGGGACGGGGCTGAACAGCCCGCAGGGCTACGCCGAGCTCTGCACCGCGAAGCTCGCGGAGGTCAGCGGCCGCTCCGTGGTCCTCGCCGACGACCTCGTCGAGGCGACCCAGGACGCCGCCGACTTCGCCATGATGAGCAGCGCCCTGAAGGTCACCGCGATCCAGCTTTCGAAGATCTGCAACGATCTGCGCTGGGCCTCCTCGGGCCCCCGCTGCGGGCTGAACGAGATCGACCTGCCGCCGCTCCAGCCGGGATCGTCCATCATGCCCGGCAAGGTCAACCCCGTGCTGCCCGAGGTGGTGAACCAGATCTGCTACCACATCATCGGGTCCGACCTCACCGTCTCCCTCGCCGCCGAGGCGAGCGAGTTCGAGCTGAACATGGCCGAGCCGATCATGGCCTACAACCTCCTCGGCAGCCTGATGCTGCTGAAGAACGCGGCCATCGTCCTGACGACCCGCTGCGTCCAGGGCATCACCGCGAACCGGGAGGTGTGCGAGGGCTACGTGAAGAACTCCATCGGCATCGTCACCGCGCTGAACCCCGTGCTGGGCTACGAGCGCTCCGCCGCCATCGCCAAGGAGGCGCTCGCCACCGGCCGCGGCGTCTACGAGCTCGTCCTGGAGAAGGGCTGGATGAGCCAGGAGAGGCTCGACGACCTCCTCAGCCCCGAGAAGATGGCGAATCCGCGGACCCGGCAGACGGCGGAGTGAGCCGGTCCGCCGGGCCTTTCCGCCTTCATCGCGCCACCGCCTGCCCGGCGCTCCGGATGGCGGCGATGACCCGCACGCCGTCGGCCACGGCCTTGACATTGTGGACGCGGAAGAGGTCGGCCCGGGCGACGAGCCCCCTGACGAGGCAAGCGATGGTGCCGGCGTCGCGGTCGGCGGGTTCGGGCAGGCCGAGGACCTCGCCGATCACGGTCTTCCGGGAAATCGGCAGCAGCACCGGCAGATCGTAGCGCTGGAGCCGCTCCAGCCGGCGGTAGACCGCGAGATTGTCGTCGCGCTGCTTCGCGAAGTCGATGCCGGGGTCGAGCACGATCTGGTCGTCGGTCAGGCCGATGCGGCGGATCCGGGCGAGGCGCTCGTCGAAGAAGGCCTCCATCGCCTCCCAGACGTCGGCGTAGCGGCGGTGGAGCTGCGGCGTCTTCGGCTCGCCCACAGTGTGCATGACGAGGAGCGTGGCCCCGTATTCGAAGCAGTGCCGGGCGTTGTCGTCTTCGACGAGACCGCCGATATCGTTGATGATCTGGACCTTCCCGGTCCGCAGCACCGCCTCGACGGAGATCGCGCAGATGCCCGCGACGCCATCGAGCGCCGTGCCCGGATCGACGCCGCCGAAGGTCGCGCCCGCGCTGCCGTTGCGGACGAATGCTCCCGGCGTCGAAACGAAGCCGCCCGTCGGCGACGCACTCGCCCCACTGCCGAGCGTGGCCGGTGCGGTCACGCTCGTGAGATTCGGCGCCGGCGAGGCGTCGAAGCCCCACGCGAGGATCGGCCGGTCGCCGAGCACCGCGCCCC
>CAYMMC010000548.1:0-2691 GCA_964391125.1 uncultured Akkermansia sp. | reverse complement strand
CTCCGGGACCAAAACGGCCGACATTTCCGTGACCACCCTCGACGGTGTTTTGCTCGATGGAAGAAGCGGCAAGGGCGAGGCGGCCTATGTCCAGATCGGGCACGGCGGCTACCAATCCGGAGGCACCGTAACCGGGGACATCTCCGTCCTCGCCACCTCCGCGACTTCGGCCATCACTCTGCAGTCCGGTGACGAATTCTACCAGCACGCCCAAATCGGGCACGGCGGTCGCACTTCCACTGGAACCAAAACCGGCCACCTGACCGTCGCGGCGGGCGGTGGGGGCATCAGCATTCTCGGCGGGGGCGACTCCACCGACGCGCTCATCAGTATCGACTCCTTTGCCCAGATCGGGCACGGGGGTTCCGGCTCCTCCGGAACGATTACGGGCGATTTCACCGTGAGCACCAGCGACGGCGGAGACATCCTGCTGCGCGGCGGGGCCGACCGCTACACCCATGCCCAGATCGGGCACGGCGGACGCTCTTCCACCGGAACGCAGGGCGGGACGGTCGAGGTCACCGCCGACGGTGCCATCACCCTAATCGCCTCCTACGACGCGAACAAACCGGGCGGCGCCAGCAACGGCACCGCCGGCGAGACCTACGCCCAGATCGGCCACGGCGGCATGTACGGAAGCGGATTCAAAAGCGGTGCCATCGAGGTGATCGCGAAGACCGGTATCCTCCTCCGCAACGGCGAGGCGAATTACGATTTCACCCGCATCGGCCACGGCGGCTACGATCCCGGATCGGGGAACAATCCCGCCACCGTCATTGTCGACGCCGACATCCGCGTCGCCACCGAAAGCGGGGGCGTCGTCCTCGACGCCTACCAGACGCAGGCCTACGACTGGAACCTGGTCCAGATCGGACACGGAGGCATTTATAAAGGAACCGCTCGCTCGGGCGCCTACCTCGGCGACATCGCCGTCGATGCCGGGACCGGCGGCGTTTCCGTCCTCGCCGGACGGGGCCATGCCTCCGCGGCTCAGATCGGCCACGGCGGCATCGGCATTTCGGGAAATCACAGCGGAGCGATCCACGTCAGCGGCGACGGCGACCTCGTCATGCGCACCCAGGCGGGCGGAACCGGCGGCGACGACCGGCGCTACGCCCGCATCGGTCACGGCGGTGCCATCGACGATCCCGACATCGCCATGCCCGGCGATCCCGACATCCCCATGTCCGGCAATCTCAGCGGCGACATCTGCGTGACTCTCGGCGGCGCCGTCCTCCTCGACGCCTCCGTCGCCCAGGCCTACGCCAGCGCCGTCCATATCGGACACGGCGGCAGCGAGGTGAAAGGCAACTTCGACGGCAAGATCGTGGTCGTGGCGCGCGGTGCCGGGGGCGTTTCCCTCGCGGGCGGTCCCGGAACCGGCACCTACGCCCAGATCGGACACGGCGGCACCGACACCGACGGGACCATGACCGGCCATCTCCATGTCATCGCCGAAACCGGCGACCTCTCCCTCTCCGGCGGGAGCGGCGCATCCGCCTACGCCATGTTCGGCCACGGCGACGGCGCCCGCAGCTCTCTCGGCCAACGCGGCGGCGGCGTCCACCTTTTCGCCCAGGGGAACCTCACCGGCACCGGCGGAAACGGAGCCGCCGGCGAAGGCAACGTCTTCTTCTTCCACCAGAACAGCTCCGGTCTCCAACCCGCCGACTACCTCGGGGGCGACGGCTACCAGAAGGTCGTCAACGGCTCGATCTCCCTGCCCGCCTACGCCTCCGCCGACGAGAGCACCATCATCGATGGCAACATCGGCAGCGGGGCCATCGCCATCATCGACAGCTCCAATACCGACTACACCTTCGGCTCCGGAGACGTTTTCGTGAACACTCCCGACGACTTCTATATCGTCACCGGCGGCAACATCACGATGCTCAACAGCTACCAGAACGCCGGGAGCGGCAACGTCACCCTCGTCGCGGGATGGAACGGAGTCGGCTCCACCACTCCCGGAAGCGTCACCTTCAACAACGGCGAACTCTGCGACCCGATCATTTCCAACCCGGGTCTCGGGATCGACTTCAACGATTGCGAGAGCTTCGGGAACGGAGGGGCGAGCGTCGTCCTCGGCTCCGCCACCCAGACTTCCCCCGTGCTGGTCGGCAGCCGCATGGGCACCACCACGGTGGCGGGCCACGGCCTTTCGCTGTACGGCAGCAATGGCACCGCCAACGCCGCGACCCAGCTCGGCTTCCGACCCGACGGCAGCGGTGCGGTTTCGGGAGCGATCGGGATCTTCCTGAAAGCGGGCGGGCTCGAGCTGCAAGGCGGCAGCGCCGCCGACGCCTACGTCCAGATCGGGCACGGCGGCACCGGCGCGACGAGCGCTATGATCGACGCCCCCATCGCGATCCGCTTCTGCGAGGCGGGCGACGTCGCCCTCGCCGCGGGCAACGGAACCGGCGCCTACGCCCACATCGGCCACGGCGGCAACGCCTGGAACGGGGATCGCACCGGGGACATCCGCCTCGAAGGGCTCGGCGAACTTTCCCTCGTGTCCGGAAGCACCGACGCCTACACCCAGATCGGACACGGTGGCGCGGCGGTAGGGACCGTCTATGGTGCCGGCTCGGGCCGGGGATCGGTCTACGTCGAGGCGGGCGGGGACGTCTCGCTCGCCGGCGGCGGCGGGGCGAACTCCTACTCGCAGATCGGCCACGGCGGCGGTCGCCA
>CAYMMC010000547.1:0-2708 GCA_964391125.1 uncultured Akkermansia sp. | reverse complement strand
TCGATGGCGACGAGGACGCCAAGAAGGCGGCCGCGCAGGGCCGCGTCGACGGGCGGGGTCGGCGTCGCGCCCTCGGGGACGGGAGGGGCCTGGATCTCCGGCTCGCCGGGGGGGACGCCGAGCGGCTTCGGCGGGATGCGGTGGTAGGGGCAGACGCCGCCGAGGCGGGCGACGGCGAGGAGGGCTTCGATCCGCTTCGCCGGGTCCGTTTCGGCGAAGGCTTTTTCCTGCCAGGTATCGAGCGGCTGGTGCTCCAGCACGGTGCGGGCGGCCCAGCGGATATGGCGGTCGGGATGGGAAAGGCGCGGCCAGGCCGCCTCGAGGGCCTCGGGATCCGGCCTGCCGTGCCAGGCTTCGAGCTCGCGGCGCAGCGTCGCCTCGGCGGTGGGGGGGGCGTCGGGCGGGGCGGGAGCGGTGTCCTCGTCCCCGACGTAGCTGACGCGGTAGAGGCCGGACTGGACGCGCCGCCCCCCGATGGCGAAATACATCGCGCCGTCCTGCGGATGGATCACCGCGTCGGTGACGGGCAGGGGCGAGCCGGAGAGGAAGTCCTCCTTCTCCCCGACGTAGCTCGCGCCTTCCGCTTTGAGGTGGACGGCGTAGACCTTGCCCCAGCTCCAGTCGAGGAGATAGAGGGCCTTCTGATATGGTGCGGGGAATTTCGCGCCGTAGCCGAAGAGCGTGCCCGTGGGCGAGCCGGGGCCGATGTTGACCGTGGAAGGCAGGTTGTCGGCGTAGAACTCGGGATACTTTCCGGCGCCGTTGCGCCAGCCGTATTCGCCGCCGCTGACGACGTGGTTCACGCGGGTTGGGCGATACCACGGGGTGTTGAAGTCGTATTCCATGTCGGCGTCGTAGGTGAAGAGCTCGCCGGCCTGGTTGACGGAGGCGTCGTAGGCGTTGCGGAAGCCGGAGGCGATGCGCGAGAAGGTCTTCCCGTCGCGGGTGACGCGGTAGACGATGCCGCCGGGGGCCAGGACGTGGCGGTTGTGCCCGCGTCCGTCGGGCATGCGGGGGAGGAGGTGGTCCTCGCCCCAGATCGCGGGCACGGGAGAGTCGGGCGCGGACTCGACGGGGGCGGTGTTGTTGCCGCAGACCAGGTAGAAGTCGTCGCTTCCGGGCACGGGGACGACGGCATGGACGCCGTGGTCGCCCTTGGACTCCATGGCGCGCAGAAGCTCCACCCGGTCGAGCCGGTCGTCGCCGTCGCTGTCGGTGAGCTTGTAGAAGCCGCTGGAGATCTTCTGCTCGTAGTCGTTCACCCCGACATAGAGGGCGCCATCGGCGAAGTGCATGCCGTTGACCGCCCGGATGTCGGCGGGGACCTTCTCGACGGAGGCCGGATCGACGGTCTGGCCCGGCGCGGGGACGGGGAGGCGGTAGAGCCCGCCATACTGGTCGCTGACGTAGAGGCGGCCCTTGTCGTCGAGGCAGAGGGCGACCCAGGAGCCCTGCTCCGCGCCGGGGACGGAGTAGAGCAGCTCGACCTCGAAGCCCTCCGGCGCCTTGATGCGGGAGACGGGCGTGGCGACGTTCGCGCCGATGGCGGGGCCGACTCCGGCGGGCCGCTTGGGCGCGACCTTCCCCTTGGCGGCGGCCTTCCCCTTCGGGCCCGGGCCCTTCGCCTTCGGAGCGGGCGGGAGGATCTCCTGGGCGTCGCTGGGCAGGTCCGCCTTGGAGAAGGGCGCGACCGCGCCCTCGGGCAGCGTCTTCAGCTTCACCTCCTTGATCTGCACGGTCATGGCCGGGCCGCGGTGGATCTGGAAGGCGAGGAGGCCCTCGAGGGAGCGGCCCGCCTCGTCGTAGTCGTGCAGCTCGGCGGCGATCTTTCCGTTGATCTTGTGAACGAGGTGGTTGCCGGTCGCGACGATGCTGTATTCCTGCCACTCGGAGATGTCCGCGGCGACGGGATCGCGTTCGGCCACGAGCCATTTTCTCGCCGCCGGATCGACGACGACGCTCTGGCCGTTCCTCGAGACGATGCCGCGTCCTCGCTCGTGGTAGACCATGGCGTTGTTCTCGGCGGCGGGATGGATGTCGCACTGGTAGCCGCCGACGGACCATTGGCCGACCTCGGGGAGCTCCTTCGAGCGATACTGGATGCCGCTGTTGTTCTCGCCGACGACGCGGACCTTGGCGCGCAGCTCGAAGTTCTTGAGAATGCCGCCACGCCAGACGAGGAACTGGTTGTAGGCGAGGTCCTCGGGGGCCCTGGTCCGTCCCGTGATGGCGCCGTCCTCGACCGTCCAGAGGGCGGGGTTGCCGTCCCAGCCGGAGAGGTCCTTGCCGTTGAACAGATCGACGAAGCCTTCCTCGGCGCGAACGCCGACGGCCAGCACCGCGCAAAGGCAGGAGAACAGGGCGATGGGGGGTCTCATGGGGATACGATGGCGGAACTCGGGCCAAGAATCACGTCCGAAGTCGCGCGAGGCGCGGCAAGGTTTGTGTCGGAACGGGCGGACGCGGCGGGAGTTCACGGACGCGCCGCAGGGAAAAACTGGGATTGACAGCTCCGGGAGGTCTTGCGACATTGCCCCCCTTCAAGCGAAGGCCTCGGTAGCTCAGCGGTAGAGCAGTTGACTCTTAATCAATTGGTCCTAGGTTCGAATCCTAGCCGGGGTACTCTTCTGTAAAGTAACTATTCAGCCCGAAGAATCGATCGGGCACGCGAAGAAACGCCTGTGCTATGGAGATTATGGGCTTGGGTG
>CAYMMC010000546.1:0-2710 GCA_964391125.1 uncultured Akkermansia sp. | reverse complement strand
GAGGTGCCCGCCCCAGCGGTCCCCTCGACGGCGGCGGACGCCGCACGATCTACGGGGCGATCTACCGCAACTTCCTCCCGCCCCTCCTCACCACCTTCGACATGCCCAATCCCTTCGGGCCGAAGGGCGCCCGCAGCGTCTCCAACGTCCCCGCCCAGGCCCTCGCCCTGATGAACGATCCCTTCGTCGTCGACCAGGCGAAGCAATGGGCCGACCGCCTCCTCGCCGAAGCCGCCCCGGACGACCGCGCCCGCATCGCCCACATGGTCGAGGCCGCCACCGGACGGCCGCCCGACGAAAGCACCCTCGGAACCTTGGCGGCTTTCCTCGATGAGCAATCCGCGCTCTACGATGGGAGGGATGGGAAAGATGCGAGGGCATGGGCCGATCTCGCCCATGCGCTGTTCAACCAGAAAGATTTCATCTACCTTCGATAGCGGGGCGAAGCCCCGCCGCCGCCATGCACTGCCGACAATTCCACCCTCGAATCCTCGACCGCAGGGAAATGCTCCGCCGCTGCGCCCTTGGCTTCGGTGGCGTCGCTTTGCACGCGCTCCTGCACGAGGAAACCCTCGCCGCGGCCCTTCCCTCCGATCCTCTCGCGCCGCGCACGCCGCACTTCGCGCCGCGGGCGAAGAACGTGATCTTCCTCTACATGGACGGCGGCCCCTCCCATGTCGATACCTTCGACCACAAGCCGCACCTCGAGAAATACCACGGACGCGATCCGCGAGAGGTCATCGGCGAACTCGCCCCGACCCAGTTCGACAAGGTCGGCAAGGTCCTCAAGAGCCAGTGGGCCTTCAAACAGCGCGGCGGGAGCGGTGCCTGGGTCAGCGACCTCTTTCCCCATCTCTCCGATCCCGAGGTGATCGACCAGATCGCCTTCGTCAAGTCCATGACCTCGAAATTCTCCGAGCACACCTCGGCGAACTACTTTCTCCACACCGGCAGCGGACTCCAGGGACGGCCCAGCATGGGCGCGTGGCTCGGCTACGGCCTCGGCACGATGAACCGCAACCTGCCCGGCTTCGTCGTCCTCAACGGCGGACTCGTCCCGCCCGGCGGGCTCGACTGCTTCGGCTCGGGCTTCCTCCCCGCCGCCTACCAGGGCTCCCTCTTCCTCCCGCGCGAGCAGCCCATCGCCAACATCCGCCCCACGGAGGAGCGCCCGGAGCTCCAGCGCAACAAGCTCCGCCTCGTCGCCGGCCTGGACCGCGCCACTCTCGCCGCGAGCGGCCACGACCCGCAGATCGAGAGCGCCATCGGCAACTACGAGACCGCCTTCCGCATGCAGGCCTCGGTGCCGGATCTGATGGACCTGCGCGGCGAACCCGCATCGGTGAAAAAGCTCTACGGCCTCGACGCGGATTTCGAGAACACCCGGACCTTCGGCCTGCAATGCCTCCTCGCCCGTCGCCTCGTCGAACGCGGCGTGCGCTTCGTCGAGCTCACCTGCCCCAGCGGCAACGGCGACCGCTGGGACCAGCACAGCAAGCTTTCCGACGGCCACACCAAGAACTGCCTGACCATCGACCAGCCCATCGCCGCGCTCATCAAGGACCTCCGCCGCAGCGGCCTCCTCGACTCCACCCTCGTGGTCTGGGCGGGCGAGTTCGGGCGCACTCCCTTCGCCCAGGGAACGGACGGACGCGACCACAATCCCTTCGGCTTCACCGTGTGGATGGCCGGCGGCGGGGTGCAGGGCGGCGTCAGCGTCGGCGAGACCGACGAATGGGGCTACCGGGCGGTGAGCGACCGCTTCGAGATGCACGACCTCCACGCGACCATGCTGCACCTCCTCGGCATCGACCACACCAGGAGCACCTTCCGCTTCGGCGGCCGCGACATGCGCCTCACGGATGTGCATGGACAGGTCATCGAGGCGGTGGTGGCGTGAGGGGCGGGTCATGGGTCATGGCCGGAGAGTCTTGACTTTGTGGAGGAAAGGTAGTTTTCTGGTGCGAATGAACTTGCCGCAAGAAGTTGCACGATACGTCTTACTATCGCTTTGCGGCATCATGATATCGTTCGGCGAGGAGCCGAAAATCGATCCATTCTCGCTTGATGACTTGGATACGGGGGTACCGGAGGTGCCGTTGAATCCAAACCACCTCGAACCGATCCCGGCGTATGATCCGGCTGGCTACGATCAGGCGGTTTTTCGATCCCTCATTAGAGACGACCCTGGGGATCTGTGGATGATCGGGAGGCCCAGTTTCGGTCCCGAGTATGCCGTCGTTCTTCGTCGTGAAATCGAATACGAGGGGAATCCAATTGATGGGAAAATCAAATCGGAGCGGTGCGTTGTCGAATCTGTAGAGGCTGTGAGTCAGATATGGCGGTGGAAGGAGCTTGAAGGAGGCGAGATAAAACTCGACATTCAAGTCACAAAGGATATCCGCACCCATCGAGCAGAAGTCCCGAAGGAGTTTGCGGCATGGATCTCCGAGGCGTGGAAGTCCGTCCTGAAAACAACCAGATATGTCGATGAGGAATACCGCGGTCTCGATGGCGCAAACTACCAGTTCTATTGCCTTCCCCAACTGTTCGGAGAGATCTGGTCGCCGAATAGTGGTATTCCATTGAAAATCACCCTTCTCGGGCACAAGCTCGGAGAGATCCCGAAGGCCAACGAAAAGGATCGTGAAACCTTAGTCCGCGAGTGTCTCTCGGCAGCAAAGGAACTCGCCACCCTGGCGTCCGGATT
>CAYMMC010000545.1:0-2715 GCA_964391125.1 uncultured Akkermansia sp. | reverse complement strand
GTATGGTCACCCCATGATCCTGAGCGCAGTCATCACAGAAGCCGACGAAGGAGGCTTCGTGGCAATGAATCCCGAAACGGGCACCACGACCGAAGGGGAGACCTTCGACGAGGCCATGGAGAACCTCCGTGAGGCAGCCATCCTCTATTTGGAGGAGTTTCCGATGACTCTGAACAAGCCTTCGGTGATGACCAGCTTCGAGGTAGCCCATGCCTAAGCTGCCCAGAGTAAGTGGTCTCGAGTGCTGCAAGGCTCTCGCTGCGATAGGCTTCGTTGAAGTCCGTCTGAGGAAGTCACGTGGTGATGCGGCGGGGAGAGTCAGGTTGTGTGGTTCCGATGCACAAAGAGGTAAAGACTGGGACGCTTTCGGGTGTCCTCCGACAGGCTGGGGCATCTGTTGAGGAGTTCGTGGCCGCTCACAATGGCTAACAAGACGGTGGAGGCGCCGGCTGAAGCCGGTGCCTCATCTTTGACGTCCGCTGAAAAAAAATGTCCCGCGATTTTGACTACGATAAGCTTTGGGGCGCGGTCCTTGGACTTCCGCACAACCGAGAGGAATGCTCGATCCATGGACGAGACCATTGGCTTCGGGTCGAGAGGAACGCCTGTGTTCTGGCGGCTCGTTCTGGGGCGAATCTCACAGTCGCCAGACTTTTTGCCCTCTTTCATGACAGTCGCCGAATCAACGATTGGACCGATGCTGGCCACGGGGAACGCGGCGCGGAGCTTGCCCGTGAGCTGCGAGGAACGTTCTTTGAGGTGTCAGATGAGGAGTTCGAACTTCTCCACTACGCCTGCACTTGGCACACCGAAGGGCATCGCCATGACGATCCCACCATTGGAACATGCTGGGATGCTGATCGGCTTGACATAGGGCGCGCCGGCGTATCTCCCGATGAAGCGTTCATGAGCACTGAGTTTGGCGCTGAGATAGCCCGCCATGGCTCGATTCTTCCATGGCTTGACTTAGCGAAGCCTCACATCTCTGATCCCGCAAACCACCACCTGATGTGGTCATCGTTGGCAAATCCGGCAGCGAACAAGACGGCGCAGAAAGCGGCTTCGCCGTCGTCTGGCCTTTGACGTTCGGCAAGAAAGAGACAATGAACCACGGCCAACGCCTCGTTCAAATCGGAAGCGGCGTCTATTTTCTTCGCATGATGTCAATCGTCTCCCTCGTGATCTCGATCATCCTTAACGTTCGCCTAACGAATTGATCGATGGGATGAAGGCTGCGACGGTGGAGTTCTCCTCCGAGCAGACGCTTGTCAATGAGCTGAATGAGCTGCTCGAGTCTAATGAATCGGCCGCATTGATTTCTAGGTGTGAAACTTTACTCCTGCTTTGTTGAACTTGGGGAAGAGCATGGAAAGAGATGCCCGAAGGGCGGAGGAATGGCCGCAAAAAGACAGGCATGTAGTCGGTCAAATAGTTATTGCAGGCGGATGATCGATTCTTTCCATCAATGCGGCGACGCAGTCGCCGGTCTTCTTCGGCAGCCCGAGGGCGGCGCGGGCCCCGGCTCCGAGGCGGCGGACGATGCGGGCGAGCTTCAGCTCCAGGGAGCGCCTCTGCTCCGCCCTGGTCACGCAGCCTCCCCGCAGCAGGTGCCGGAGCTGCACCGCGAGGCGGAGGGCCACCGCCGCCACCGCCACGTTGCGGTTGCCCTTTCGCAGGAAGAGCCGCCAGCCCCAGTCGCGCAGGTCGCTGGCTCCGGCCTTCTGCCGCATCACCGCCTGGGCGGCCTGGACGAGCAGGCAGCGCATCTCCTTGCGGCCGCGTCCAGCTCCCGGCGGGCGCGGCCTGCCGCGTCCGCTCTGCTTGCGTCCAGGGTGCAGGCCGAGGTAGTTGGCGAGCTTCTCCGGGCTGGCGAAGCGCCCCACGTCCCCGACGACGGCCACCGCCGCGAAGGCGTTCACCGGGCCGATGCCCAGCACGCGCAGGCAGCCGGCCATCGCCGGTTCGGAGAGCACCTCGCGGCAGATCTCCGCGTGCAGCGCCCCGCTCTGCGCCGCGGCGAAGGCGAGGCGCTCGAAGTGCTGCCCGAGCAGCATGCGCTGCAGCGGACTCCAGTCGCGCTGGGCCAGCACCCATTCCCGGGCCTCCCCTCTCCGGGGGTCGAGCTTGCCCAGCCGGATGTGGAACTGCACGAGGTGGCCGCGCAGCTCGTCGGCCGCGCGGGTCTCCGCCTCGGTGGCCCTGAGATGGGCGTGGAGAAGCTCGCGCCGCTGGGAGGTCGTCCCGTCGGGCACCCAGACGGCCTTGGCCATGCCCGTGAGGTAGGAGCGGGCGATGCGCTCGGAGGCGATGGTGTCGTCGTCGAGGTAGGCGTCGGCGGTCCGGGCGCTCTCCAGCACCAGGGCGGACAGCCCGAGGCCCTCCAGGCGCTTCACCGCCTCGAAGCTGCCGGAGCCGGCCTCCACCAGGACGAGGTCGCCGGGGCGGAGGTGGCGCCTCGCCCACTCCTCCATCCCGAAGGTGGGGACGTCCCTGTGCAGGGACACGACCCGCGCCTCGCGGGCGCAGCGCCCGGCGAGGAGGCTGGCGGTGAAGATGTCGGGGTGGAGGTCGAGGCCGACGACCCGCCCGCCCTGCGGGGCGGCTTCGCCCGCCCCGGTTCCGGTTCGATGTTCGCGTTTGCCCGTTGCTTGTTCATGGAGTTGGTTGTTCGGGCAACCCCGTGGCGTGGCCGGGCTCCGGCGGCAGCGGGCGCGG
>CAYMMC010000544.1:0-2738 GCA_964391125.1 uncultured Akkermansia sp. | reverse complement strand
CGAGATGGTGGCGCGCCCGCGCCAGCGCCGGGATGGCGGGAACTGAGATGTGGTCCCGGAAGAGCAAGGGAGCCGCCCCCGTGCCCCCGCCCCGACTGTCGAGGATGAGGTAGTCCGCGCCTGCCGCCAAGGCGAAGTCGATGTCCCGTTCGATGTGCTGTGCGCTCAGTTTGAAGCCGACCGGAATCCCGCCGCTGAGGGCCCGGACCCGGTCCGCGAATTTCCTGAAATCCGCCACAGTGACGAGATCCGGGAAGGTCGGCGGCGAAACCGCCGGGGTGCCCTCGGGGAGCCCCCGGACCTCGGCGATCCTCCCGATGTTCTTGTTCGCGGGCAGGTGCCCGCCGGTCCCGGTTTTCGCGCCCTGCCCCGCCTTGAAGTGGAAGGCCTGGACCTTTTCGAGGATGGACTCCTCGTAGCCGAACTTGGCGGAGGCCAATTCGTAGAGATAGCGGCTGTTCGCCTGTTGCTCCTCCGGGAGCATCCCGCCCTCTCCCGAGCAGATTCCCGTTCCGGCCAGCTCCGCGCCTTTCGCCATGGCGATCTTGGCCTCCTCGGAGAGCGCCCCGAAGCTCATGTCGGACACGAACAGGGGGATCTCCAGATGCAGCGGCTTGCGCGCCTCGGGGCCGATGATCAGATCGCTCCCGACTTTCGCGTCTTCCATCAGGGGGCGGCGCGCCAGTTGCGCCACCAGGATCTGGATGGAATCCCACGTGGGAAGCTTGTCGCGCGGAACTCCCATCGCGTCCATGGGACCGTGATGGCCGATCTTCTCCAGGCCCGACTCCGCGAGCTCGTGGATCCAGGCCACGGTCGGCTCTTCCGGAGTGGGCCTTGCGACGGGCATGGGGCTCGCCTCCTGCGCCAATGAGAACGCCTCCCCCTCCATCTCCTCCGGAATCCGGGCGTGAGATCCGTCGCAGTAGGGTGGATTCCCGGTTTGCTTGCACTGGCACAAAGCCGCCTCGCCATCCTCCCCGGCCTCGAAGGCCATCGGCGTAAAATCGGTGCCCGCATGCGATCCATCGCAAAAGGGCTGGCCCGAAGAGCGCCCGCAAGTGCAGAAATAGTAGCGATCTCCCCTTTTCAGTTGAACCAATTTCGGCTTTCTGGCGGCGACAATGGGTTTGCTCATGGTGCGCCACCTTAGACCGGCCCGAAAGGGAAGGACAGGCATTTCGCGAAACCAAGCGGGCGCCAATGGACCAACCCCATCGCGGGAATTGCCTTTTCCATCCCATCGGTCTTCCTGCCGACGGCCCGGGGTCGGAGGGCGTTCGGCGCTGGGGTGGCCGGAGGCGGGGTGGTGAACCGGTTGTTCACCCGCGATCAATCCACGGTCACCGAGCGGAAGATCTCCGAAAGGCGGTCGTCGCCGGCGGTGTTCCTGGTGGTTCCGTAGTGACCGGTCGTGGGGGAGGTGCTCATGAGCTTCCGCGTCGTGGCGGGCAGCGCGTTGTAGAAGGCGAAGACGCTGCTGGGGGTGCAAAGCTCGTCGGCGAAGCCCGTGCACACGTAGATGTCGCACTGGATGAGGGGGGCGAAGTTCACCCCGTCGTGGTAGGCCAGCGTCACGGCACGGCGAGGATCGGCCTCGAGGCGGGCGATGCCCTCTTCGCCGCGATACCGCCCGGCCGCGTCGCGCCCTTGCTTGTGGCCGTTGTATTCGCACGCGGAGGGCACGCTCACGACCGCGATGGTGACGTCGCGGTCCAGCGCCGCTGCGGTGATCGCCTGGATGCCGCCCAGGCTGCCGCCGCTCGCGACGAGCTCCTCGCGGTTCCACTCGGGACGGCTTTTGATGTAGTCCAAGGCCCGCATCACCTTGAGATACATGTTGTGGCCGAACCAAGTGTCGCGGTCCGTGTCGCCGGCTCTCCCCGCCTCCGGGAACCACGTCCGGGACCACTCCTGGTAATCCTTTTGGGCTCTGCCGGTGGGCAGGCCGTGCCAGCTGACGTAGAGGGCCAGGACGCCCTTGGAGGCCATTTCGATGGCCCGGCCCCTGCTCGCATCGTTCCACACCATGCTTTGATAGCCGACGTAGGCGGGCAGGCTCGCCGGCGCCGCGTCGACGGGCACGGCCAAATAGCCGGTGACGGGGGTGACGCCCAGGCACCCGACCTCCACGCTGTAGCACCTGACCTTGCCCCGCAGCGCCGCGGGGACTTCGACCTCGGTCGTCTTCGGGTCCATCGGCACTTCGTCGAGCTTGGCGCGGCAGGAGGCCCAGTAGGAGTCGAAGTCCGCGGGACGGGAATCGAGCGCCTTGATCTGGTCGGCGTCGTACATGGCGCCGATCTCGCCCACGATGGTCGGCTTCATGCGGTGCTTGAAGATCCCCTCGCCCTGGAGCGGCTCGCCGTCCGGGCCGATGATCTCGAACCCGAAGAAGAGCCAGCCGGGGCGATCCATCGACGCCCTGACCTCCACGGGCTTGCCGTCGCAGAGAAACTCGTCCCGGCGCAGGATGGCGCGCTCCCGCTTCACGGTGCAGCGCAGTCTCTCCCCCTCCGCCGGCTTGCCGTCCTTCATCAGCGTCGCGGTGCAGACCGTCTCCTCGCCGAGCGTGTAGAAACCGTCGGGCTTGTCGAGGCTGACTTCGACGGAATATCCAGCAAATGCGGCTGACGAGCTGACAAGCAGCAGTCCCAGGATGAGCAGAGCAGACTTCATGAATGGCGGGAGCTTTCGGCTTCCACGCGCCTCCCCCGATGTTGGGTCGGGGCGATGCG
>CAYMMC010000543.1:0-2752 GCA_964391125.1 uncultured Akkermansia sp. | reverse complement strand
GAGGCTGTTGAAAAACCCCGTGATGGAAAACTGCGAGACATTTTACCGGCTGGCGAGGCGCGACGAGAATGGAGCGGAGCGACATCGCCTGCCTGAAAGGCAGCCCGGAGGGCCGAGCGGGGGCGAGGGCAAAGTGGAGCGGGCTCCACGACCGAGGAGCAACGAAGCCAAGCGGTAAAAGGGCCGCAGCCCGCGGGGTCGTTCCAAAACACTCCCGGCAAAGCCGCTGGTTCCGCGACCAAAAACAAACCAAGATTTTTCATTGCGGGGTTTTTCAACAGTCTCCTAGGAACGGGACCCACCACCAGTGGACGAAAAACGGAGGCAAGAGGCAATGATAAAAGGGAGATTTTTCGCGACGGGCTGGCGCGATGCCCGTCGGGGCCTTGCCGGATCCCGGCTTCGAGCCAGGGCGTGGGCGAGCTGCCGAGCCTCGCCCCCGGCGGCCCGTTTGCCGCTTGAACTCGGGAGCCTTCTCCGCTATGCGTCCCTTCCGGTTCCGACGATGTCCCCGCCCCCCTCCGACGCCTCCGTGGCCCTCGCCGAGGCGACCTCCGACGAGGTCGCGGAGATCGCGGAAATGGCCGCGCGGATCTGGCCGGCCGCCTACGGGCCGATCCTGGCGCCGGAGCAGATCGACTACATGCTCGCGCAGATGTATGCGCCCGAGCGACTCCGTCGCGACTTCGCGGAGGGCGTCGTCTTTCTCTGGGTCCACCATCGCGGGGAGCGGGTCGGCTTCCTCGCCGCAGGGCCCGTCGCTGGCGGCGGCGTCGCCCCGCTGCACAAGTGCTACCTCCTCCCCGAGACGCAGGGGCAGGGCGTGGGGAGCGCGGCGCTGGCCCTCCTCCGCGAACGGCTCGCGGCCATGGGCGCGAGATCGGTCGAACTGCGGGTGAACCGCCACAACGCCGCCGCGATCGCCTTCTACCGGAAGAACGGCTTCGCCATCCAGGGCCAGGATTGCCGCCCGATCGGCGGGGGCTACGCCATGGACGACTACCTGATGCGCCTTGAACTGGCCCGCTGACCGGCGTTTTTTGCATCGCCAGCGGGCGTTCCAGCGGTCACATTGCTACCGTGACTCCTCCTCCGGAATGCCCCCCCGAGTTCGCGGCCGCCGCCGCGGACCTCGCTCCCCACGTCGCGCGGCTCCTCGAACTCGGCGCCGGAGGCGACGGCGAGCTCCGGCGCGACCTCGACCAGTTCGCCCGCAAGGCCGTCCTCCTCGCCGAGGAGGCTCCGTGCGCCTCGCGCCACGACCTGCGCAACCGCCTCAACCACCTCTTCGGACTCGCCCAGCTCATGCGGACCGGCGATCCGCCCCCCGCCTTCGGCGAGGCCCTCGACGAGGTCGTCGCCGTTCTGGAGGCCTGCCTTGCCCACCTGTCCCCCTCGACGCCGACCGCGCCCCCCGCCCCCGCCCCCGCCCCCGCCGCCCGCCTCGACGGCCATCTCCTCGTCGCCGACGACGACGCGGAGAACCGCGAGATCCTGCGCCGCCTGCTCGAGCCCCTGGGCTTCCGCCTCGCCTTCGCCGAGAACGGGATCGAAGCCATCGCGCAAATGGAGCGCCACGAGTTCGACGCGGTGCTGCTCGACATCCAGATGCCGGAGATGGACGGATTCGAAGTGCTCTCGCGTCTCCGCGAGACCGGCCGCCTCGGCAACACCCCCGTCATCGTCGTGACCGGCCTGCAGGAGGAGCAGGACGCGGTGCGCTGCATCGAGAACGGGGCGGAGGACTTCCTCTCGCGCCCCATCCGCCCCGCCCTGCTCATGGCCCGGCTCCGCGCCAGCCTGGAGAAGAAGCGGCTGCGCGAGAAGGTCTTCGAGCAGCATTTCACGCCCGAACTCGCCCGCGAGCTCGCCCGCAACCCCGATCCGATGAAGATGCAGGCCCGCCAGGCCGAGGTCACGGTGATGTTCTGCGACATCCGCGGCTTCTCCGCCATCAGCGAGCGGCTCGGGCCCGCCCAGACCATCGGCTGGCTCAGCGGGGTGATGGGCGAATTCTCCGGCATCGTCCTCGACCACGGCGGGGTGCTGGTCGACTACACCGGCGACGAGCTGCTGGCGATGTGGGGCGCCCCGAACGAGCAGCCCGACCACGCCGTCCTCGCCTGCGGCGCCGCGCTGGAGATCCTGAAGCGCCTCCCCTCGCTCGACGAACACTGGCGGCCCGTCGTCGGCGCCGAAACCGCCGTCGGCATCGGGATCAACTCCGGCGAGGCCCTCGTCGGCAACGTCGGCGCCCACCGCAAGTTCAAATACGGCCCCCTCGGCACCGCCGTGAACCTCGCCAGCCGCGTCCAGGGCGCGACGAAGTTTCTCGGGACGCCCCTGCTCCTCACCGGCGAAACCGCCTCCCGCCTCCGCGGCGCCCTCCCCACCCGTCGCCTCTGCCGGGTGCGGGTGCAGAACATCGCCGCCTCCGTCGATTTGCACACCCTCGAAGAAGGGGGAGGAAGCGGGCAGGACGCGATCGCCCTGCGCTACGCCGAGGCGCTGGAGGCCTTCGAAAAAGCGGACTTCGACCGCGCCGCCGAGCGTCTCGACGCCTTCCTGAGCCTCGCGCCCGACGACGGCCCCGCCCGTCTGCTGCGCTCCCGCATCGAGACGGCGCGGACCCGCCCGGGCGGTGCCTTCGACCCCGTCTGGTCCCTGCCGGGAAAGTAGGCCGCCGCCCCCCCCGACCCCGCGAAATCGAGTTTATGCACAAAAAAGAGTGCATCCGATCGCGATTTCTGGT
>CAYMMC010000542.1:0-2754 GCA_964391125.1 uncultured Akkermansia sp. | reverse complement strand
CGCCGCCCTGGAGCAGGCGGGCTGGGTGGTGCGGGAGGCCTGCGCGGCGCTCGGGCGCGGCGGGGAGGCTACTTGACGGAACGCGACGGAATACCCTGCGGAACGCCCCGCCGGCCGGCGCGGCGTGGCCGGATCGCGGGACTGTCGTTTTCCGAGGATTCCATTAAAGGGAGCCATGCACCGATTCCTTCTCGCCGTCCTCGTCTCGACCCTGATTCCCTTCGCCGCCTCCGCCGAGGAGGCCAAGATCATCCGCGTCGGGATGATCGGGCTCGACACCTCCCATGCGCCGTCCTTCACCAAGATCCTCCACGATCCCGAGAACGGCTACTCGGTCCGCGTCGTCGCGGCGGTGCCGCAGTCCAGCCCCGACATCGAATCGAGCTATTCCCGCGTGGACGGCTACGTCAAGACCCTGTCGGAGCAATACGGCGTGAAGATGATGGACTCGATCGAGGCCATGGTCGAGGAGGTCGACGCGATCATGGTCGAGAGCATCGACGGCCGTCCCCACTACGCCCAGGCCGCGCCGGGCATCAAGGCGGGCAAGCCGACCTTCATCGACAAGCCGCTGGCCGCCTCGCTGGAGGACGCCATCGCCATCTTCGACCTCGCCAAGCAGCACGGCACGCCGGTCTGGAGCAGCTCGAACCTGCGCTACAACGCCGGAGTGACCAAGGCCGCCGCCGCCGATGTCGGCGAGCTCGCCGCCGTGATCAGCTACGGCCCCGCCTCGCTGGAGCCGAACCACCTCGACCTCGCCTGGTACGGCATCCACGCCACCGAGGCCCTCTTCACCGTGATCGGCACCGGCTGCGAGAGCGTCTCCCGCACCCACACGGAGGGCACCGACGTCGTCACCGGCGTGTGGAAGGACGGCAAGGTCGGCAGCGTGTTCGGGCTCCGCGCCGCGAAGGCCGCCTACGGCGTGACCGTCTTCGGCAGCAAGGCGACGGTCACGGAGCCCGCCGGCGGCGCCTATCCCGAGCAGATGGCGGCGGTGGTGGAGTTCTTCCGGACGAAGGAGGTCCCCGTCTCCGCCGAGGAGACCCTCGAGATCTTCGCCTTCATGGCGGCGGCGGACGAGAGCAAGCGCCGCGGCGGCGCCCCCGTGACCCTCGCGGAAATGATGGAGAAGGCGAGGGCCGGGAAGGATGGGAAGAAGTAGAGGGGGAAAGAAGTGGAGTAGGGGAGGGCGGCTTATGCCAGGATCTCGTCCACGACGCGGCCGTGGACGTCGGTGAGGCGGAAGTGACGCCCCTGATACCGGTAGGTGAGGCGCTCGTGGTCGATCCCGAGCAGGTGCAGCAGGGTGGCGTGGAAGTCGTGCACATGCACGGCGCCTTCGACGACGTTGTAGCCGTACTCGTCGGTTAGCCCGTGGACGTGGCCCGCCTTGACGCCGCCGCCCGCCATCCAGACGGAGAAGCAGCGGGGGTGGTGGTCGCGCCCGAAGCCGGCGGCGTCGAACTTGCCCTGGCAGTAGTTGGTGCGACCGAACTCGCCGCCCCAGACCACCAGGGTGTCGTCGAGGAGACCGCGCCGCTTCAGGTCGGCGACGAGGGCGGCGGAGGCCTGGTCGGTCTCCCGGCATTTGGTGCGGAGCCCCTTGGGAAGTCCGCCGTGGTGGTCCCAGTCCTGGTGGTAGAGCTGGATGAACTGCACCCCGCGCTCGGCGAGACGCCGGGCCAGCACGCAGTTCGCCGCGTAGCTGCCGGGGGTGCGGGCGTCCTCGCCATAGAGGCGGAAGGTCGCCTCGGGCTCGTCCGAGAGGTCGGTCGCCTCGGGGATGGACGCCTGCATGCGGAAGCCCATCTCGTATTGGGCGATGCGCGTCTCCAGGGCGGCGTCGCCGGACTTGGCGAGCTGGAGGCGGTGCAGCTCGCCGAGGCGGTCGAGCATGCGCCGGCGCGAGGCGGCGTCGAGCCCGGCGGGGTTGTTGAGGTAGAGGATGGCGTCCTTGTCGGGGTTGAAGCGGACGCCGTCGTGCTCGCCGGGGAGGAAGCCGCTGCCCCAGAGGCGGCTGACGAGGGGCTGGCCCTTCATCCCCTTGGTGACGAGGACGACGAAGGCGGGCAGGTTCTCGTTGGCCGAGCCGAGCCCGTAGCTGAGCCACGATCCGATGCTGGGCCGCCCGCCGATCTGCGAGCCGGTCTGCATGAAGGTGACGCCGGGACCGTGGTTGATCGCGTCGGTCTGCATGGAGCGGATCACCGTGATCTCGTCGGCGATCTTCGCGGTGTGGGGGAGCAGTTCGCTGAACCACTGGCCGCTCTGTCCGTGCTGCTTGAACTGGAAGGGCGAGCCCACGAGGGGCAGGCTGGCCTGGTTGCCCGACATGCCGGTGAGGCGCTGGCCCATGCGGACCTCCTCGGGCAGTTCCCGGCCTTGTTCGGCCTTGAGGCGGGGCTTGTGGTCGAAGAGGTCCATCTGCGACGGTCCGCCCGACTGGAAGAGGTAGATGACGCGCTTGGCCCTCGGATTGCCGACGAGATGGGGCGGCGGCGAACCCGCGGCGGCCTCGGCCTCCTTCCCCAGCAGGCTGGCGAGGGCGATGCCGCCGAGTCCCCCGCCGAAGCGGGCGAGGGCCTCGCGGCGGCCCAGGCCGAAGGAGGGGGCGAAACCGGTGCAGGGATTCATCGGGACGGGAGAAACTCTACTTTGTTAAATGGAAAGGATGGCCAGGCAGGCAGGCATGTAGGCGATAGAGGTCGATGACGAAGCGCCGCGCCGGATCGGTGGAGACGAAGAAGT
>CAYMMC010000541.1:0-2761 GCA_964391125.1 uncultured Akkermansia sp. | reverse complement strand
TGAGGTGAGCTAGCTTTTTGGACCATCAGAGACCAAAATCAGATGATGGACAGCAAGACCCGCAAACGATACACCGAGGAGTTCAAGGCGCAGGCCGTGGAGCTCCTGCGAACCGGCAAACCCGTCGCCGAACTCTCCGAAGAGCTGTGCGTGAGCACGGACCTGCTCTACCGGTGGAAGCGCGGCGCGCAGGTCGGGAGCGAAGGGATGCGAGCCGTAGGCGAGCGTCCCGAAGCGAGCGACCTGCGCGCGCTGCTCCGCGAGAACGCCCAACTGCGCATGGAGAACGACATTTTAAAAAAGGCCGCGATTATCCTCGGGACCAAAAACCCGCACAGCTCCGCGAAATGATCGACCGCATCCACCTTGAGACCGGGCACGGGATCCGCCCGATCTGCAAAGTCCTCGGGCTTCCCCGGAGCAGCTACTACCACGCGGCCGCGCCCACGGCGAGCGAACTCTCCGACCGGGACATCGGCGGGCGGATCGAACGGATCTTCCGGCGTCGCCGCCGCCGCTACGGCTACCGGCGGATCTGGCGGGAACTCGCCGACGACGGGGTCGTCTGCGCTCAGGCCCGGGTGCGCCGTCTCATGGCCGAGCGGGGGCTGAAGGCCGTCCAGCCGAGAACCCATGCGCCGAGGACCAGCGACGGCAAGGCCGACAAACCTTCGCCCAACCGTCTTCTCGAGGCAGGCCTTCCAGCCACGCCCGACACGGTCTGGGCGGGTGATATCACCTTCGTCCCGACCGCCTCCGGCTGGCTCTACCTCGCCGTCGTCATCGACCTGTGCTCCCGTCGCATCGTCGGCTGGGCCCTCGCCGACCACCTCCGCGCCGACCTCGTGGTTGAAGCCTTTCGACAGGGCTACGAATCCCGCCGTCCCCGGCCGGGGCTCGTCTTCCACAGCGACCGGGGCAGCCAATACGGCAGCCGCCTCTTCCGCGCCCAGCTCGCGGAAGCGGGAGCGCTCCAAAGCATGTCGGCGAAAGCCAATCCCTACCACAACGCCTGGACCGAATCGTTCATCGGCACCCTCAAGGCGGAGATGCTCCAGGGCGGTTGCTTCCACGACGGGACCGATGCCCGCACCGAGCTCTTCGCCTACATCGAATCGTACTACAACACCCACCGCAGACACTCGTCCTTCGATTACCTGACGCCGATCCAATTCGAGGCACTCAACCACGCACCCAAGTAAACCACCCCGGTCCAAAAATCAGTGGCATCTCATTCCGTGAAGCCAAGAGTCATGCAAGATTTCTCAGTTCTACTCACTCCTCCAAACACGGCGCAAGCCATTTCTCGGCAAGTTCAAGGCTCATGTTTTTTCTGGAGGCATACGCCTCCAACTGATCCCTTCCGATCTTACCCACCCCGAAATACCGCGCCGGCTCGTTGAAGAAATACAGGCCGCTCACGCTCGACCCCGGAAACATGGCGTAGCTGGTGGTCAGCTCGATGCCGACCTTGGCCTGGACGTCGAGGAGCTTCCACAAGGTTTCTTTCTCGGTGTGGTCGGGACACGCCGGATACCCCGCCGCCGGGCGGATGCCGCGGTAGCGCTCCTTGATGAGGTCCTCGACGCTGAGGTTTTCGTCCTGCCCGAAACCCATGAACTTCCGCACCTTGCGGTGGAGGAGTTCGGCGAGTCCCTCGGCGAAGCGGTCGGCGAGGGCCTGGATGATGATGGCGGTGTAGTCGTCTCCGGCGTCGCGGAAGGTCTTGGCGTACTGCTCGACCTCGTCTCCGGCGGTGACGGCGAAGGCTCCGAGGTGGTCGGCGCGGCCGCTCTCGAGCGGGGCGACGAAGTCGGCGAGGCTCTGGAAGGGGGTGCCGGGCTTCACTTTTTCCTTTTGCTGACGGAGGAAGTGGAAGGTGGTGAGGATCTCGTCGCGCGATGCGTCGGTGAAGAGGCGCACGTCCTCGCCGGTGGAGGCGGCGGGACAGACGCCCCAGACGGCGCGGGCGTGGACGCGTTCGTTGGCGATGAGTTCGTCGAGGATGCGGCGGGCGTCGTCGTAGAGTTTGCTGGCGACTTCGCCGTGTTCGGGATGGGTGAGGATCTTGGGGAAGACGCCGCGCAACTGCCAGGAGTGGAAGAAGGGCGACCAGTCGAAGACCTCGGCGATCTCGGCGAGGGGGACGGGGTCCCAGAGGTGGCTGCCGATGGACTCGGGCGAGGCGATGTCGGCGGCGGCCCAGTCGACTTCGAACTTCTGCGCCCGGGCCTCTTCGTAGGGGAGGTAGACGGCGGTGGATCCCTTGTTGGCGTGGAGGTCTCGGTCGGCCTGCTGCTTGGCGGCGTGCTCGGCGAGGAAGGTCTCGCGGAGGTTCTCGGAGAGGAGGGAGTTGCAGACGCCGACGACGAGGGAGGCGTCGATGACGTGGACGACGGGCTGGGAGAAGTGCGGGGCGATCTTGATGGCGGTGTGGGCGCGCGAGGTGGTGGCCCCGCCGATGAGGAGGGGCAGCTTGACGCCGCGTTTCTCGAACTCCTTGGCGTTGTAGATCATCTCGTCGAGGGAGGGCGTGATGAGTCCGGACAATCCAACGGCGTCCACCTCATGCTCGCGGGCGGCTTCGAGGATTTTTTCGCAGGGGACCATCACTCCGAGGTCGATGACCTCGAAATTATTGCAGGCCAAAACCACCGAGACGATGTTCTTCCCAATGTCATGGACATCACCCTTCACGGTTGCGAGGAGAATCCTCCCGGCAGTGGTGACTCCGCCCGAGGCGCGCTTTTCCTCCTCCATG
>CAYMMC010000540.1:0-2764 GCA_964391125.1 uncultured Akkermansia sp. | reverse complement strand
CCGGCTTCACCCCGGAGGACCGGAAGAAGCTGTTCCGCCGCTACGGACGCCTCTCCGCCCGGCCCACCGGAGACGAGCCCTCCACCGGATTGGGACTCTCCATCGTGAAACGGCTCGTCGAGGCGATGGACGGCCGCATCGAACTGGAGGACTCCCACCCCGGCGCGCGCTTTCGCGTCCGTCTTCCCCTGGCCCAGGCGGACTCCTAGGCGATCATGGGCTGCCGCTTGCATTCGTTCCAATGGACTTGCTGATCGTAGACGACGAAAAGATCATTCGCGACGCCACCCTCCAGATCGTCGAGGACGCGGGGCACTATGCCGAAGTCGCCGCCGACGCCGCCTCCGCGCTCGAGGCGGTGCGCGACGCCGACTACGACGCCGTGCTCCTCGACCTGAACCTCGGTCCCGACGACGGAATGGGGCTGCTCCAGAAGCTCCACCAAAAGCGCCCCGCGCTGCCCGTCGTCGTCTTCACCGCCGCCGCCACCGTGTCCCGGGCGGTCGAGGCGATGCGGCTCGGCGCTCTCGACTTTCTCGAGAAACCCTTCACCGTCGAACAATTCCACCTCGTCCTCGCGAGGGTGCAGAAGCACCGCTCCCTCGCCGTGAAGGTGGCCGAGCTCCAGACCGAAGTGGCGGGACATGGCCCCGAGCCCATCTTCGAGTCGCAGGACGCCCCCATGGTCGAGGCCTTCGACATCCTGCTCCGCGCCGCACCCACACCGGCCTCCCTCCTCCTGCTTGGAGAAAGCGGCACCGGCAAGAGCGTCGCCGCCCGCGCCGTCCACCGCCACAGCGACCGCGCCGCCAAGCCCTTCGTCACCGTGAGCTGCCCCGGCCTTTCCAAAGACCTCCTCGAGAGCGAGCTGTTCGGGCACGTCAAGGGGGCCTTCACCGGGGCGGTCCGCGACCACTGGGGAAAGGTGAAGGCGGCCGAGGGCGGAACCCTCTTCCTCGACGAGATCGGCGAATTGCCCCTCGAAATCCAGCCCAAGCTGCTGCGACTCCTCCAGGACCGGGAATACGAGCGTCTCGGCGAGAACACGACCCGCCGCTGCGAGCTCCGCATCGTCTCGGCGACCAACCGAGACCTCGCCGACCGCGTCGCCGAGGGCAGCTTCCGGGAGGATCTCTACTATCGCCTCAACGTGATCTCCGTGCGCATGCCGTCGCTGCGCGAGCGTCCCATCGACCTGCCCGGCTTGGCGGATTCCTACCTGGCCTTCTTCGCCAAGCAATGCGGGCGGAGGATCGCGGGCTTCGATGCGGAGGCGAGGCGCCTCGTGCGGTCCCATCCCTGGCCCGGCAATCTGCGGGAACTGCGCAACGCCATCGAGCGCGCCGTCATCCTCTGCCGCGACGGGACCATCCGTCCCCATGATCTTCCCGCCACCATGAACGGAGGGGGAGCAGGAGGGGCGGCGGTCTCGGCGCCCGACGGAATCGGAGACGCCTGCGGCGTGGGGGCTCCGGTATCGCTGGAAGCGCTGGAGCGAGCCCACATCCTCAGCACCGTCGCCCGCTCGCCCAGCCTGGCCGCCGCCGCCGAAACGCTCGGAATCGACCAGGCAACGCTCTACCGCAAGCGGAAGAAGTACCAGCTTGCGGACTGACTCCGGCGCGCTCCCGCGCTCAAGCCACCGGACGGCGGCCCGTGAGCAGCGAGATCACGAAAAGGACGAGAAAGATCACGAAGCAAACTTTCGCGATGGTGGCGGCGACGCCGGCGAGTCCGCCGAATCCGAGCACGGCGGCGATGACGGCGATGACCAGGAAGGTGATGGTCCAGGTGAGCATGGGATGGATCCTTTCTTTTGGGTTGGATTGGTTGCGAAGCCCGACAAGGCGGCCCTCTTCGCTGGCCTGTGTTCGCAGGGACTGTGCCAGCCTGTTTTCTCGCAATCTTAAGATCTTTGATTCCAATGGGTTGCAATCCATACCAAGGCGTCCGTAGAACCGATCTGAAAGGGGTGCTTCTTGCGTTCTGCAAGATCCAGTCCGTGCAAAAGCCACTCCTTCCGGCAAAGCAGGACGGTCGACCGGGTCCGGATGGGGCGGAGCGTCGCCTCTCTCTTCCTGACAAAAGGGGGAAAATGGAGAAATCCTGCGTTTCTCCGCATGGCTCGCCGGACGCGAACGTCTCACTCAGTGCAACCACTCATGTCGTTCTCCTCCACTCCCCTTGAGATGATGAAAAGAAATCTCCCTCGGTTTTCCGTCTTCGCGGCGGCCTTGTTGCTGGTACCCTTCGGCTCCCCTTCCCTCGAGGCGCAGAACCGCAATAACAACTCGCAGCGGAGCGCCTCCGTGAACCGACCGGCTCCACGGGCGCAATCCCGACCGGCTCCACGGGCCCAATCCCGGGCTTCCGTCGCGCCGAGGCCAGCGCAGCGCCCCTCCGCTCCGCGCAATCGCCCGGCCAGCGTGGTGCCGCCAAGCGCTCCGCCGGCCCGGGCGCCTCAAGTCAACCGCCGGCCACAACCCGCCCGACCGGCGGCTCGCCCTGCCGCGCCTCCCCGAAGCCAAGCTTCTTCCGCCCGATCGGCGCAGCGGCCTGCGGCGAGACCGGCGCCTTCCCGCGGGAAGGCCTCCGCTCCCCGTCCGAACGCGGCGCGGCCCGGAGCGCGGCCCGCGCCCTCCGTCGCCTCCCGCGGCAACGCGGGCAATCCGCGCGCGTCGGTCGTTCCGAACGCGGCCCCGAGACCTGCGGCCCGCCCCGCCCCGCCGAGGGCCTCGGCGCCTTCCCGCGGCAAGGCCTCCGC
>CAYMMC010000539.1:0-2774 GCA_964391125.1 uncultured Akkermansia sp. | reverse complement strand
CCGCCCCCGCCAAGGCCCCGGCGGACCGGCTCCTCTACGCGGGCCATCCCTCCGCGTTGACCTATCCCGTCGCGCTCCTGGCGCTCGTCGGCGGCGTCACCGGGGGCGTCTGGCTCCACCGGGTCGATCCGGCCTTCGCGCTCGCGGGTTTCGGTCTCGCCATGGCGGGGCTGGCGCGGCTCGGCCTCGTGCGCCTCACCCACGACTACCGTGTCCGGACCCGCCGCGTCGAAGTCGCGACCGGCCTGCTCGCCCGCAGCTCGCGCGAGGTCCGCATCGCCGACATCCGTTCGATCAACGTGACCTGCCGGGGCCTCGTCGGGATGCTCGGCGTCGGCACCGTCGACTTTCTCACCTCGGGGGACGAACCGGAGATTTCCTTCGAGCGCATCTGGGCGGCGAGGAGGGTCAAGGCCCTCGTCCGGCGTCTGCAGGATGCGGCTTGACCCTCCTCACGCGACCGGCGTCCGCACCGCGAGGACGATGCGGACGGTGATCCAGAGGATCGCGCCGCCCATCAGCGCCGCATGCACCCGGTTCACGAGGACGGCGTAGCGGGTGCGCTGGAGCTGGCGGCGGTAGCGCTCCGCGATCCAGACGAAGGTGACGAGGATGGGGAGGAAAAGGGAAGTCGCCATCGCGTTGTGAGGGACCACGGGATGCCCCACCCCGGTGTAGAAGAGCGTGATCGCCCCGACGACGCCGAGGAAGAGCAGCATCCACCGTGCGCTGGTGCCCCGGACCCGCCACACCTCGTCGTCCTGGTGGACCGCCGCGATCCGGTGGATCGCCGCGACGGCGGCGAAGACGACGAATCCGTAGACGAGGATCCAGCCGCCCCGCCCCAGCACGCTGGACTTCACTTGGGCGAGTGCGCCGGAAACGCTGCGCTCCACCAGCGCGCCCGGCCCCTTTTCTCGGAGGAAGCGCAGCAGGCCCGGCTTCTCGCCCGGAGGGATCGCCGCAAGCTCGGCCCGTCCCGGATGGGCCCGCTGGAAGGCGGCGGCCTCCGCAGGGGAGTCGAGCCAGACCGAATACTTCAGATAGCTGTGGAAGGGGTCGCCGTAGGTCGCCGCCGCATAGCTGAGCCGCGGACCGGTCACGAGGAGGAAGGCGGCGACCGTCATGGCCAGGCCGACGATCTGGTTCGAGGCCGACCAGAGCCCCGGATCCTCCTTCCCGCGCCGCGAGCGCATCCCCGACCACAGCGAGCGGACCAGCGAGACGGCGACGAAGCCCGCCACGATGGGCCAGACGAGCGGCTTGGCGAGATAGCTGAGGCCCAGCAGGACACCGAACACGCCGTAGAGCCACAGCAGATTCTGCCGGATGAGCGACAGGGCGCAGAGCCAGGTCAGGACGACGAGGAGGAAATAGAGCGCGTCGGAGCTGAAATAGCCGGACCGCTCCAGAATGACGCCGAATCCGCCCATCAGGACGATCGCGGCGGCGCCGGGAAAGGAGAAGGCCCGCGCCGCCGCCACCGCGAAGGCGGCGAGCAGCCCGCCCGCGAGGAGGAAGTTCAGCCATTTCCCCGCCTCGAAGACGGCGTCGGGGGGGGAATCCGCCCAGCCCCGCATCAGCCAGGGGAGGAGCGGATCGACGATCCCGTCGGTGTAGCGCGGAAAGGCGCGGGTGAAGTCGCCGAGGATGGAGGCCCTCCCGTCCCCGCCGTCGAGCGAGGCGGAGCGGTAGACCGCGTCGACGAAGTCCGCCTGCGGGCGGGTGGTGCGGTCGGTGTTCACCTCGAAGATGAAAATGGCGCCGAAATAGCAGTAGGCCCAGGCGTACAAGGAGAGGCCCGACAGATAGACCGCCCAGCGGCCGAAGCTCTTGCGGGATCGCCCGCCGCTCGATGGATCCGTCCTCATCGTCCTTCGGAGCGCAGCCTGCCCAGCCGGGATTCGGATTCGGCGACGAAGGCCTCGGACTGCTTGAAGCGGATCAGGTCCGCCACCTTCGCCGCGTCGCGGCGCGAGGAGGCGACGACGTGCAGCTCGACGCGCCCGACCGAGGCGCCGGGGAAGCCCGCGAGCTTGTCGGGGCTTCTCGTCTGGAAGACGAGCCGCTTCGGTCGGAACCACCTCGAGATGTAGTCGACCTTCTCCACCTCGGCGTAGTCGAAGGGGACGACGATGGATTCCCCTTTGCGGAAGGAGCGGTCCTTGGCCTTGAACTGCAGCTCGACGGCGTCCCGCCCGCAATAGAGCTTTCCCTCGACCTCGTTGTGGCCGAGCGGGTCCGTCGCGGGATTCTCGAAGGAGATTGACAGTTCGTCGTACACGGGGTGGGGGCAGGGGGGCGTTCAGGGATCCGCCGGGTCCGGATGCATTGTCCTGACGAGGGCATCGCTCCAGTAGGCGATCTCGGCGTGCTCCATCGGCCGCGGCAGGACGAATCCCGCGTAGAGATAGCGCGGCCCCTCCTCGCTGCGGAGCAGGCAGCGCCACATCCCGCCGTCGAGCGTGATCTGGGTGGCGCGGCCCTCGTCGATCCCGAGGAGCCGGTTCGCCTTCCCCGAAGCCTCCAGCAGGAGCATGGCCTCCCCGACGCCGCCGCCCGCCTTGCGGGGGAAGGTGTAGAGCGGCAGACCGTCCCCGTCGCAGACGATCACCTCGACGGCGCCGAGTCGGCGCCGGGCGAAGTCGCCGAAGCATTCGATCCGCTCCAGGAGCGCCAACTCCCCATCCTCGGAAGCAGCGTTCGACCCTTCCGCCTGCTCAGAGAGAGACTCCGGTTCGGGCTCCGGTTCGGGCTCCGGTTCGGGTTCGGGT
>CAYMMC010000538.1:0-2776 GCA_964391125.1 uncultured Akkermansia sp. | reverse complement strand
ACAGAACGGTCCAGATTGCTCTCATGTCGGGAACTCCCCGTTCCTCAAGCCAACGGTTGTTCAGCGCGGCTCGCACAATCGAGTTCCGGCTCATCCGCCAATAGCCTTTGCGGCTGCGCGTCGCCCTGTGCACCACGCCGGGATGGATGCCCAGCCCGATTATGGCAGCCACCGCCGCGCGAGCGGAGCGGCCCGACCGGCAACCATGGCTGTGTTCTCTGTTCCTTCGCCAAGCCCGCACATCCCCATAGCGCCAGCCATCGTCACCCCGGCCCTCACCCGGCCACGGCCTCGCGCACGGCGGCGAGGGCGTAGTCGCGGTTCAGCTTTCCGATCACGTCGGCGCTGATCTCCTTCGGGCAAACCGCCTCGCACTCGTACTGGTTGGTGCAGTTGCCGAAGCCCTCGGCGTCCATCTGGCGCACGATCGCGAGGACGCGGCGATCCTTCTCGGGATGCCCCTGCGGGAGGAGGTTGAGGTGGGCGGCCTTGGCGCCGGCGAAGAGCATCGCGCTGGCGTTCTTGCAGGCCGCGACGCAGGCGCCGCAGCCGATGCAGGTGGCGGCGTCGAAGGCCTCGTCGGCGAGCTCCTTCCCCACCGGGATGCCGTTGGCCTCGGGCGCGGAGCCGGTGCGAACGTCGATGTAGCCGCCCGCGGCGATGATCCGGTCGAAGGAGGAGCGGTCCACGATGAGATCCTTGATCACCGGGAAGGCGCGGGCCCGGAAGGGCTCGATCCAGATCGTGTCGCCGTCCTTGAACTTGCGCATGTGGACCTGGCAGGTGGTGATGCCGCTCTCGCGGCTGTGCGGCACGCCGTCGATCATGAGCGAGCAGGCCCCGCAGATCCCCTCGCGGCAGTCGTGGTCGAAGTGGATGGGATCGCCGCCGGATTCGATGATGGCGACGTTGACGATGTCCAGCATCTCGAGGAAGGAGGCCTCGTCGGGGATCTCCTTCGCCTCGTAGGTCTCGATGTGTCCGGGGGCGTCCGGGCCGCTCTGGCGCCAGACTTTGAGGGTCAGGTTCATGGTCGGATGGGCGGGAGGAAAAAAGGCGGGGTTGGCGAAAATCACTTGTAGCTGCGGACGCTGGGCTGGACCGCTTCGAAGACGAGAGGCTCCTTGTGGAGCACGGGAGGCACGCCGGGTCCCTTGTACTCCCAGGCGGAGACGTGGCAGAACCGCTCGTCGTGCCGCTTCGCCTCGCCGGGGTTGGTGTAGCCGCTGCGCACGTCCTCGTCCTCGTCGGTGAACTGATGCTCCTCGCGGAAGTGGCCGCCGCAGCTCTCCTCGCGGGTGAGGGCGTCGTGGCAGAGGACCTCGGCGAAGTCGATGAAGTCGGCGACGCGCCACGCCTTCTCCAGCTCCATGTTCACGCCGTCGGTTCCGCCGGGAATCCTGACGTTCTTCCAAAAATCCTCGCGGATCTCGGGAATTTTCCCGAGGGCTTGCTTCAACCCGGCCTCGGTCCGGGCCATGCCGCAGTGGTCCCACAGGAGCATGCCGAGCTCGCGGTGGATGGCGTCGACGGGTTTGCCGCCCTTCACCGCCATGAGCTGGGCGATGCGCTCCTTCACTTCGGCCTCGACCTGCTGGAACTCGGGGGCGTCGGCGGTCACGGCGCCGGGCTTCTGTCCGGCGAGGTAGGTCGGCAGGGTCGCGGGGATGACGAAGTAGCCGTCGGCGAGCCCCTGCATCAGGGCGCTGGCCCCGAGTCGGTTGGCCCCGTGGTCGGAGAAGTTCGCCTCGCCCAGGACGTGGAGGCCGGGAATGTTCGACATCAGGTTGTAGTCGACCCAGAGCCCGCCCATGGTGTAGTGGACGGCGGGGTAGATCTTCATCGGCACCTCGTAGGGATCTTCGCCGGCGATCTTCTCGTACATCTGGAAGAGGTTGCCGTAGCGCGCCTTGATGGTCTCCTTGCCGAGGCGCCGGATCGCGTCGCTGAAGTCGAGGAAGACCCCGAGACCGGTCTTGGCCACGCCGCGGCCGTCGTCGCAGGCCTCCTTGGCGGAGCGCGACGAGATGTCGCGCGGCGCCAGGTTGCCGAAGGAGGGGTACTTGCGCTCCAAGTAGTAGTCCCGGGCCTCTTCGGGGATGTCCTTGGCCTTGAGTTCGCCGCGCCGGATCTTGGCCGCGTCCTCCCGCGACTTGGGCACCCAGATGCGGCCGTCGTTGCGAAGCGACTCGGACATGAGGGTCAGCTTGCTCTGGTAGTCGCCGCTGACGGGGATGCAGGTGGGGTGGATCTGGGTGTAGCAGGGGTTCGCGAAGTAGGCCCCCCGCTTGTGGGCGCGCAGGGCGGCGGTGACGTTGCAGCCCATCGCGTTGGTCGAAAGGAAGAAGACGTTGCCGTAGCCGCCCGTGGCCAGGATGACGGCGTCGGCCGCGTGGCTGGATATCTCGCCGGTGGTCATGTCGCGCACCACGATGCCCTTGGCGTGGCCGTCGACGACGACGAGGTCGAGCATCTCGGTGCGGGTGTACATCCTCACTCCGCCCTTGGCGACCTCCTTCTCCAGGGCCTGGTAGCAGCCGAGGAGGAGCTGCTGGCCGGTCTGGCCGCGGGCGTAGAAGGTGCGGCTGACCTGGGCCCCGCCGAAGGAGCGGTTGGCGAGGCCGCCGCCGTATTCACGGGCGAAGGGCACCCCTTGGGCGACGCACTGGTCGATGATCTGGAGGGAGATCTCGGCGAGGCGGTGGACGTTGGCCTCGCGGGCGCGGAAGTCGCCGCCCTTGATCGTGTCGTAGAAGAGCCGCCAGACCGAGTCGCC
>CAYMMC010000537.1:0-2778 GCA_964391125.1 uncultured Akkermansia sp. | reverse complement strand
CAGGCTGGAAGTGTTACGTCGCCTATTGGGGGGCCGCATTACATAACACGCCCTGGTTACATCTGACTTCGGTCACACCCCGAGGAGCTCGAAGACGCGTCCGCGGCCGAGACGGACGAAGGCCTCGCGGTCGCGGGTGATCGACCGGGGGGGAGCGTCCGGCCCGCCTCCGCAGCGGCGGCGGGCGCACCCCCGTCGCCGCGCATCCGCTCCCATTCGTCGAGCAGGGTCGAGTCGATCCCGCGCAGCATCGTGCCGAAGAACAGCTCGGCCTCGTCCAGCTCCATCGTCTTCAGCCCCGGCGGCACCGTCTGGACGAGCACTTTGTAGACTTCGGAGAGATGGCGCAGCAGCACCGCCTCGCTGCGCCCCAGCCCGTAGGTCTTGATGCAGTCCTCGAAGGACCTCCAGTTCTCGAACATCTCGCGGGCGATCGACTTCGGCCGCACCGAGGCCTCCTTCGCCCAGGGGTTGCGGAGGACGAAATCGTCGTAGGTCGCGTAGATGAACTCCTTTCCCGGCTGGGGATGCGTCACCTCGTCGAGCCGCTCGATGCGCTCGTCGTAGTCGAGCCCCTCCGCCTTCATCTCGGCCATCAGGGCGGTCTTGGCCTTGTCGACTTGGCGGCGCAGGATGACGACCGGATCCTCCAGGATGGCCTCGATCAGGGAGATTGCGTTCAAGGCATAGTCCGGGGCGTCGAACTCCAGCTTCGCGATCGCCTCGATCAGATAGAGCCCGAGGGCCTGGTTGAGGGAGAAGTCCTCCTGCAAGTCGGTCTGGAGGGCGACCTTCGCCGGGCCGCGCCGCTCCGAAACGTGCACGATGGTCAGGATCTTCCCTTCGACGAGCCCGCGGAAGAGGGAGAAGGCGCGGCGGCGCAGCCGCTTCTTCGCCGCCTCGGTCTCGTGGCAGTCCCGGACGAGCCGCCTCAGGGCGAGGCATCCGTCCTCGTTCCGGCGGGCGAGGATGTTCAGAAGCAGTCCGTGGCCGAGCGAAAAGCGCGAGACGAGCCGTTCCGGCTCGGAGGCGACGAGGTTCCGGTAGGTCTTCTCGTCCCACATCACGAAGCCTTCCGGAGGCTTCCGCTTCACGACGCGGCCCTTCCCCCCCTTTTCCGCCGCCTTCGCCTCGGCCCGCAGGTTCGCGATGACGTGCTCCGGCGCCTGGGCGACGACATGCCCGAGGCTGTCGAAGCCCCGCCGCCCCGCCCGCCCGGCGATCTGATGGAAGTCGCGCGCCGCCAGGATGCGGCTTTTCCCCTCCCCGCTGTATTTGAAGAGCTGGGTGAACAGCACGGTGCGGATCGGCACGTTCACTCCCACGCCGAGGGTGTCGGTGCCGCACACGACCTTGAGCATCCCCCTTTGGGCGAGCCGCTCGACGAGGACGCGGTACTTGGGCAGCAGGCCGGCGTGATGGATCCCGATCCCGTGGCGGATCAGCTTCTGCACCTCCTTGCCGTAGGGGCTGCGGAAGTCGGCCCCGACCAGCTCGGCGGCGATGGCGCCCTTCTCCTCCTTCGTGCAGTAGTTCCGGCTCATCAGGTTCTGCGCCGACTCGGCGCAGGAGCGCTGGGTGAAATGGACGAGGTAGACGGGGGCGAGCCCGTCCTGCACCAATTCCTCGACCTTTTCCTCGAGGGGGAGGACGTCGTTGTAGCCGAACTCGAGCGGCACGGGCCGCTGCGCCGATTTCACCAGTGCGGCGGGGGCGCCGGTGAGCCGTTCCAGAGCCTTCTCGAAAAAGTCGGTGTCGCCCAGGGTCGCGGACATGAGGAGAAACCGCGCCTTGGAGAGGATCAGCAGGGGAAGCTGCCAGGCGACGCCGCGCTCGGGGTCGGAATAGTAGTGGAACTCGTCCATCACCACGTCGTCGACCGCCGCGGCGGCGCCCTCGCGCAGCGCCAGGTTGGCGAGGATCTCGGCGGTGCAGCAGATCACGGGCGCCCCCGGGTTCACCGTCGCGTCGCCGGTGATCATGCCGACCCGCTCCGGGCCGAACATCCGGCAGAGGGCGAGGAATTTCTCGTTGGCGAGGGCCTTCACCGGCACCGTGTAGTAGCAGCGCCGCCCCTGGCAGACCGCCCGGAACTGCAGGGCGAGCGCGACGAGCGTCTTGCCCGATCCGGTCGGCGTGTTGAGGATGACGTTGCGACCGGCGAAGAGCTCCAGGATGGCCGTCTCCTGATGCTCGTAGGGCTCGACGCCGGATTCGACGAGATAGTCGAGGAAGGCGCCGAGGACCGCGTCGTCCGTGGCGGGTCCTTCGAGGCGGGCGGGATCGAGCTCGGGCATGTCGCCGACAGGAGAGCACGCCCGCCCCCCGGACGCCAGCGCGGGTTTGCCCGACGGGCGCCTCATGCGCTCAGCGGAGCGCTCGCAGCGGAGCGCGCAGGATGGCGGCGCGTCGAGGCTTCTCCAGCGGAGGGTCCGGCATCCTCGCGATCGGGGGCTTGGCGCGCCGGAGGATCCTCCCAATGGCGCGACGCTCCTTCGCGAGCTCGGACTTCGCGGCTCCGGCGGAGGCAAGTCTACCCGCGAGCTCCTTGGCCAAGTCCCTCAGCCGGTCCTTGGTCTTGAAAAACACGGACCTCGACTTGGTCCGGGCCAGCTTCCGGGCCGTTCGGCGGATCTCCTTCCGCAGCTTCGCGATCGCCGGATCAGGCTGCGCCAGCGATCCTGCCTCCGCTTCGGTCGGCAGAGGCAGGACGAGATGGAGAGGCGCGTCCTTCTGAATGTTGTAATCCATCAGGGTCCGCCCATCCTCGAGCTGCTT
>CAYMMC010000536.1:0-2786 GCA_964391125.1 uncultured Akkermansia sp. | reverse complement strand
GGGTGCTGATGACGCGGAAGACCATCTCCCAGCCGAGGCGGGTCTTCACCACGGAGGCGCGGAAGCGCCCGATGGCCGGGGCGTAGGCGAAGTCGACGTCGCCGCGCTCCTCCAGGCGGCGCAGCTCGGGCTCGGGCAGGTAGCTGCGGGCGAGCCGCTCGGTGTCTTCGGGGGTGAGCATCTCGGCGTTCTCCCAGATCGGCTGGAGGAGGCCGAAGCGGCGCCATTTCGGCTGGGTGCAGGGGGCGATGTGGACGTCGGAGACATCGTACTGCTGCGCGAGGCTCAGATATTCATCGACGTGGGAGAGAACGGAAACGGTGTCGGACATGGAGGTGTGATTCGATCTGGTCTGGAAGTGGGAGCAGGGTCTCCGGCGGGGGGCATCCCTCCGAAACTCGAGCGCCCCGAGTATTGAGATTCCGGCAGGGTCAGGCAAGCGGAAAAACGGGAATCTGGGCGGGCGCGGGCGATCTCACGCCGAGAGCATCGCCTTCATCCGGGCGAAGTAGTCGGCGGCGACCTCCTCCTCGGCCGGGGCCGAGGCGATGGTCTCGTAGGTGGTCTCGTGCAGCTCCTCCTTGCTCAGCTCCTTGAAGAAGGAGCTCGGCATGCAGGGCATCTTGTCGCCGTAGCGCTTGCGGCTGTGGCACCAGGTCAGGGTGAGGTCCTCCATCGCGCGGGTGATGCCGACGTAGAGGAGGCGGCGCTCCTCGTCGCGGCTGCCCTCCTCCACCGAGCGAGTGTGCGGCAAAATGCCCTCCTCGACGCCGACGATGTAGCAGACGGGGAATTCGAGGCCCTTGGCCGCGTGCATCGTGATCAGGGAGACGCCGTTCCCGTCCGCCTCCTTCTTCTCGTCCTCGCGGTCCTGCATCAGGGCGACGCTGTCGAGGAAGCCGCGCAGCCCCCGCTTGGAGCGCTCGTAGTGGGAGTGCATCCCGTCGATGAGCTCGGCGACGTTGCGGCGGCGGTTGTCGCATTCCTCGTCGGTCTTGCAGTGCTTGCGGAGGAAGGTGTCGTAGTCGATCTCCTTGAGGAGGGCCCGGGTCATCTCCGCGTAGTTCGCCGAGGGGGTGTTGGCGATGTCGGCGTAGCGATGGAGGAAGTCGGCGAAGGCCGTCAGCGACTTCTGCGCCCGGGCGCTGAGCCCGCCGAGGAACTCCAGGTCGTTCATCGCCGAGTGGATGCTGATCTGACGGTCGATGCTGAACTGGGTCGCGAGGGCGACGGTCCCCTCCCCGATGCCCCGCGGCGGCGTCGCGACGACGCGGAGCAGGCTGATGTCGTCGTCGAAGTTGAGGAAGAGGGCGAGATAGGCGAGGACGTCCTTCACCTCGCGCCGCTCGTAGAAGCTCTGCCCGCCGATCAGCTTGTAGGGGATCTGGTTCTCGCGCAGCTTCTCCTCGATCACCCGCGACTGGGTGTTCATGCGGAAGAGGATGGCCATGGCGTCGTAGGGACGCTGGCGGATGCGGTGCTTCTCCAGGATCTCGCCGACGATCCAGTCGGCTTCGGTCTCGGCGTCGGGCATGGCGACGACGCGGGCCTTCTCCCCCTCGCCCTTGCCGCTCCAGAGGGTCTTCTCGCGGCGGTTGCGGTTGTGGCGGATGAGGCTGTTGGCGAGCCGGAGGATGTGGTTGGTGGAGCGGTAGTTCTCCTCCAGCTTGATCACCGCGGGGTCGGGGAAGGTGCGCTCGAACTCGAGGATGTTGGTGATGTCGGCGCCGCGCCAGCCGTAGATGCTCTGGTCGTCGTCGCCGACGACGCAAAGATTGCGCTCGGGGCCGACGATGTGCTTCAGGAGCTGCATCTGGAGGTGGTTCGTGTCCTGGAACTCGTCCACCATGATGAAGCGGAAGCGGCGCTGCCATTCGCTTCGGATGTCGGGATTCTCCTCCAGCCCCTGCACCGCGAGAATGAGGAGGTCGTCGAAATCGACCGCGTTGAGCTGCTTCAGCTCCCGCTGGTAGGCGCGGTAGACGTCGTTGATGAGGGCGTCCTCGCGGTCGCTCGGCGGCTGGCCGGTGTTCTTCGCCTGGCTGATGAGCATGTTGGCGAGCTTGGCGTCGAGGTTCTCGTCCTTGCCCGCCATACGCACGATGATGCGGCGCAGCAGCCCGATCTGGTCGCTCTGGGTGTAGATCGAGAAGGTCTTCTTGTAGCCGAGACGCTCGATGCAGGTGCGGAGGATGCGCACGCAGAGGCTGTGGAAGGTCGAGATGGTGAGCTTCTCGGCCTGCCCGGGGTCGATCATCGTGCCGACCCGCTCGCGCATCTCGTTGGCCGCCTTGTTCGTGAAGGTGACGGCGAGGATCTGCCCGGGCGGGATCCCGTTGTAGACCATGCCCGCGATCCGCGTGGTGATGACGCGGGTCTTCCCCGTCCCCGCCCCGGCGAGGATGAGGACGGGCCCGTGGATCTGTTCCGCGGCGGCGCGCTGTGGCGGATTGAGGGCGAGGAGGCCCTGCTTCGAGAATTTCACGCGCGTCGCCTCGGTGGACGGTTCGGAAGGGGACGCCTCAGTTGATCAGCCGCAGCGCGAAGGGATAGCGGTAGACCTTGCCCTTGTTCGCCTCGAGGCCACCGAGGATGCCGAAGATGAGGCTCGCAATCCACAGGGCCATGATCAGAATGGAGGTGAAGCATCCGACCACGGGGAGAAAGCTCAATACCGTCAGGATCAAATAGCCGATCGCCACGGTGATCTGGAAGTTCAATGCCTCCTTGCCTTGGTCGTTCACGAAGGGGCTCTCGTCCCTCTTGATCAGCCAGATGATGAGCGG
>CAYMMC010000535.1:0-2787 GCA_964391125.1 uncultured Akkermansia sp. | reverse complement strand
GAGGCGCGCCCGGATCAACGCCAAAATCGAGCAGCTGTCCATCCAGCGCAATTCTCTCCAAACCGCGATGAACAATGTGCCGAGGGGAAGCGTCAACAGGCCTCGCTCACAGGTGGATATCAGCAACGACAAAAATAAATACCTCCGTCAGATCACGGCGGTGGAGGCGGAGATTTCCAAGCTTAGGGCGGAGATGAACGCAATCCGCTAGATGGCGCGATGGGGACAGACAATCTGAGTCGACGGAGGGGAATTCCGTGGCAGCATCCAATGGGCGCGGCCAATCGGGCATCCCTACGACCTTCGTTCCCCGAGCGGGTCGCTCGGGGCTACCCTTGAACTCCGCGGCGGGGCGCGGGGGGGGGGCGATGGAATGGGCGGGAAAGGCGTTCGAGGTCTCCCGAGGAACGAGGTCACAGGCCGCTTCGGGCGGCTCCAATCCCCAAAGCTCCGGTTCTGCCGGAGGTTTCTGATCTCGTGCCGACGGTCTCGTTCCAGCGAAGGCCGATGGACTCCGTCGACTTTCGCAAGGGCGAGGACTCCAGCCGCCGGTTCCCGGCGTAGAGGCTGTCGAGGTCCTCGCTCAGGGTGGGATGCTGCGCCGCGAGCTGCGCCGCCGAGAGTGTTTTCGCCACGACCCGGCCCGCGAGGTCCTTGACCGTGTAGAGCGTGCCTTCGGGTCCGGCGTGGAGGACGTACTCATGCGTCGAGGTTCGAAGCACGCCGACCGGTGGCGCGTCGGCTTCCTTCGCGCATTGGCAAAGCGGGAGGCAGAGGAGCAGGGCCGTTCGCAGGGATCGTGTCGGCATGGCTGGACGGGGATGCGGAACAAGGCGGGCGTCATCCGCAAGCCCGAACGCTGAGGGAACGGGGCTTCCACAGAATACGCCACCTTCGCCTCATCGTCAACCCTCCTCGGTGAGGATCCGGTGCATGGGGACGTCGTGCGGCTCCGGGGCCAGCTCGACGAGCTGGGTGGAGAAGGCCACTCCGACGGGACGGGAGAACGGCATTCCGGCGAGAAAGCGGTCGTAGTGGCCCTTGCCGCGTCCGAGTCGGGCGCGCGTCGCGGGGTCGAAGCCGACGCCGGGGACGAGGACCAGATCCGCCGCCTCGCCGGCGAGAGGGGCGTGGCGGTCCGGATCGGGCTCGAGGATGCCGCAGGCGCCGGGCCGGGTCTCGGCGGATCGTTCCACGAAATGGAAGACGATCCGCTCTCCCGGCGCGATCCGGGGGAAGGCCCACCGCTTGCGGGGAAAGGCGGCGATCAGCGGGCCGAGATCCGGCTCGCCGGGCAGGGCGAGGTAGGCGAGGACGGTGCCGGCCGACCGGAAGTCCGCATCCTCGGCCAGCCAGGCGCAGATGCGCGCCGAGGCGTCTCTCCGCGCCTCGGCGGACAGGGCGCGGATCCGCGAGAAGAGCTCCTGGCGGAGGCTGCCCTTGTCCATGCTCAGCGCTTGTACTCGGCGAGCGCCTCGGGCAGGTAGTGCTGGAGCTGCTCGATGCGCTTCTCGTCGAGGGGGTGGGTGCTGAGGAAGTTCGGTCCGCCGCCGCCCTGGCTGTTGCGCTGCTTCCAGTCGGCGAAGCGCTTCCACAGCTCGACCGCCTCGCGCGGATCGTAGCCCGCCCGGGCCATGAAGATCGCGCCCATCCGGTCGGCCTCCAGTTCCTGCTCGCGCGACCACTTCTTCGTCATCAGCAGGGCGCCGGCGCCGACGGCGGCGGTCGGCAGCGCCCCGTTGCGTCCGTCGCGGTTGAGGACGTAGCCCGCGCCGGCCGCGGCGGCGCCGGCGAGGGCGGTCTGGGTGGCTCGCTCGCCGGAATGGCGCGCGACGACGTGGGCGACCTCGTGTCCGATCACGGCGGCGAGCCCGGCCTCGTTCCGCGTCACCTGGAAGAGCCCGCTGTGGACGCCGACCTTGCCGCCGGGCAGGGCGAAGGCGTTCGGCGAGGGCTCGTCGAAGACGACGAACTCCCATTCCGCCTCCGGCACCGGCATCACCTTGGAAAGACGCGATCCGACCCGCTGGACGAGGGCGTTCTGGCCCGGGTCCGTCGAGATCTTCATCGTCTGCTTCATCTTCTGGAATTCGCTCAGGCCGAGGGCCGCCTCCTGCGCGGGGGGCAGCATGTTGAACTGCCGCCGTCCCGTCTCGGGAACGGTGGTGGTGCAGGCGGCGCCGACGAGGGCGGCGGCCAGGGCGGCGGAGGCGATGAGGGGAGCGGGTCGGAGCTTCATGAGGTCCATCGGTCGGTCGGAGGGACGCGTCCTTTGGAACGCGCCAGCGCCCCGCCGCTTAGAGAAAACTCGGATGAAAACGAGGATATGACACTTATGGGAATTCTGTCGAGCGCGGTTTCGTCGATGCCTTTCCCCGACCTTGGTCGGGAGCGGGGTCGCTGGGAATTTCCCTATTGATCCCCTCGGCTCCAGTCCCTCCTCGCCCATCCGCTCCGTCGCCGCGTGGTCGAACGGCTGCATTCTCTCCCGATGGCGGAAGGAGCCGTAGGGAACGAACATCGAGCCATCCGGCCCCAACCGCCTTTCTCCCGATTCCGCCTTCGGTGTCTTTAATGATGAGCAACTCGGAGTTTCGACGGACGGTTTTGCCGCGAGGCGGGCAGGCCCGTGCGGCCCGCGCAGCCAATCGGGCTTCCCGACGACCTTCGTTCCCCGAGCGGGCCGCTCGGGGCTACCTTTGAACTCCGCGGCGGTGCGTGGGGGGACGATGGAGTCGGCGGGGAAGGCCTTCGAGGTCTCCCGAGGAGCGATGTCACCGGCCGCTT
>CAYMMC010000534.1:372-2791 GCA_964391125.1 uncultured Akkermansia sp. | reverse complement strand
ATTCGGCGAGGCCTGCCCTTCGCCCATGATGCCGAATCAAACCATTAAACCGTATAAGGTCATCGACCTCGGTCGAGCGTCGGAGGGACGTCCGATCCGCGCTCGACGAGCGCGGCCACAGGCGCCGGAGAGGGCCGCTCCCTTGCTTGGCCCACCCCGTCCTTGTGGGGCGGCGGGATTCCCGGATCACTTGTGCGCCTCGACGATGGCGTCGATTTCGGAGCGCTTCACCCCGGCGGGGGCGTCCACGCCACCGAACTTGGCGCGGGCGGCGGCGGCTTGCTCGACGGTGACGGCCGGGGCGCTGTTGCCCCACTCGTTCCGCGTGTAGGTGAGCACGGCGGCGAGCTTCTCGTCGTCGAGGGCGGCGGCGAGAGGCGCCATCACGCCCATGAAGTCCATGTTCTCCTTGGCGATGCCCTTGATAATGACGAGAAGGGATTTGTCGGGATCGTCGAGCAGCATCTCGGAGCCCACGAGGCTGGGCGCCATCAGGGCGGGACCGACCTTGAGCCCGGTGCCGTCGGGACCGTGGCAGGCGGCGCAGGTGGCGTAGGCGCTCTTGCCGAGCGCCATGACGGCGGGATCGACGCCGCTGGCGGAGCCGCCTCCCGCAGGCGCGGCCGGGGCCGGGTCGGCCGAGGGGGCGGCAGGGCCGGACGCCGGAGCGGGGGCGGCGGGCGCGGCGACGGCAGCCACCGGAGCGGCGGCCTCGGTCTCCTTGACGGGCCGCTTCATCTTTCCGAGGAAGGCGAAGCCCACGATGCCGAGCATGAAGACCAGAGCCGCAGGAACGAGAAAGAGGAACACGTTCCCAATGATCGTGGAAAGAGGATGGTTCGAATCGGATGTGTCGGCGCTCATGCTGAGGGTGAAGGAAGCTTGGAATCGCGGGATGTCAACGCGAATGCGGCTCGGAAGCCGACTCGGACGAGGGGCGGGTTCCGTCGGGCGTCCAGCCCGCGCCCGCTCCGGAAAAGTGCTTTCCCCCCGTCCGATCCATGGTTTGGTGGTGGCCTTTCACCGATGGAACTGGAGGAGATCGAACGGCATACCCTTGAAGTCCTGCCCGATTGGGGAGGGAGCGACCTCGGCTTCTCGGTGATCGAGAAAGGCGGCTCGGGCCGTCTGTTCGTTCGCGTCTCGGCCCCCGCCTCGGGCCGCAGCCTGATCGCGATGCACTACGGGCTCGACCGCTCCGACAACGCGCGATTCGCTTCCGTCACCGATTTCCTCAACCGCCACCGCATTCCCGCTCCGGCCATCGTCGCCCGGCGCGAGGACCTCTGCCTGCTCTGGGTCGAAGACCTCGGCGAGATCGACATCGCCCACCTCGCCGGCAGCGATTGGGAGAGCTCCCGACGGCCCGCCTACGAGCTGGCCCTGCGCGCCGTCCGGCCCCTGCACCGCTTTTCCGAAGCCGCCTCCCCCGCCGACCTGCCGGAGCTGGAGAGGCCCTTCGACGCCGCGCTCTACGAATGGGAGCAGGGATACTTCCTGACCCACTACGTCGAACGCTTCCATTCCCCCGAGGCGGCGAGGCGCCTCCGCGGCCATCCCGCCCTCGCCGCCCTCGCCGAGGAGCTCGGCGGACTGCCCCGTGCCCTCGTCCATCGGGATTTCCAAAGCACCAACGTGATGCTGCGGGACGACGGCGCCTACCTCATCGACTACCAGGGGCTTCGCTGGGGCCTGCCGGAATACGACCTCGCCTCGATGGTCTACGATCCCTACAGCGAGTTCACCCCGGAGGAGACGGAGGAGCTCGTCGGCTTCTATTTCGCCTTGAAGACCGAATCCGGCGACGGCGGGACGCGGGCGGACTACGAGCGTCGGCTGGTGCAATGCGGGACCCAGCGGCTCATGCAGGCGCTCGGCGCCTACGGCTATCTCGGCGAGGTGAAGGGTAAGCGCGAATTCCTCGCCCACATCCCCGTGGCGGAACGCCGGCTGCTCGAACTCTCGCGGCGCGAGGGAGGGCTCGTCGAGCTGGAGGCGCTCCTGGCCTGAACCGGCGGCCCCCGCCGCGCGGCTCCCGGTTCCCGACGAGCATCTTCCCATCTCCGAAAAATTCGCTTGCCCGCTCCGAAGAGCGGTGGCAACTTCCCCGCCCCCGAACCAGGGGAAGAGACCATGGCCTACGCAATCATCAAGACGGGTGGAAAACAATACCGAGTCGCCGCCGGCGACAAGATCGACGTCGAGAAACTCGATGCCGAAGTCGGCGACACCGTGACCCTCGGCGAAGTCCTCGCGTCCGGCGAAGGGGATTCCCTGACCGTCGGGGCCCCCTTCATCGAAGGCGCCGCCGTCACCGCCAAGGTCGTCGACCAGTTCCGGGACAAGAAGGTCGTCGCCTTCAAGTTCAAGCGCCGCAAAGGCCACCACAAGACCAAGGGGCACCGCCGCCACCTCACCC
>CAYMMC010000534.1:0-362 GCA_964391125.1 uncultured Akkermansia sp. | reverse complement strand
CCGAGCGAGCAAGCTCCCGGACAACACCGAACCTCCCTCCAGACATGGCCCACAAGAAAGGACAAGGCAGCGTCAAGAACGGTCGCGACAGCCAAAGCAAGCGCCGCGGCGTGAAGAAATTCGGCGGCGAGCGCGTCGTGCCCGGCAACATCATCCTGCGCCAGTGCGGCACCAAGTGGCATCCCGGCAAGAACGTGGGCATGGGCCGCGACTACACGATCTACTCCCTCGTCGAAGGGGCGGTCCGCTTCGACCGGAACGGTCGCCGCGTCAACGTCGTCGAGGCCCCCTCCCCGGCCTGATTCCGGCCCGGAGCGACTGGCTCCTAAGGCGGGCGTTCCATGCTGAACGTCGTCCTCCAC
>CAYMMC010000533.1:0-2796 GCA_964391125.1 uncultured Akkermansia sp. | reverse complement strand
CGGAACAACAAGCATTCTTCGTGCCAAGGAGGGCGACGGAGTCTGTGCAAAAGGGAGCGGCGCGGGGCCATTCAAGCGGAAGGACGGGGAGGGCGCAATCTTAAATTAACCCTAGATATCATATTTGTTACGGTAGTTTCACGTTTTTTTGCCATTCGGCTTGCCATGGGTCTCTAAATTTGCTTAGCCATAAGCCATGAAGACCTGCCTCCTCCATCTCGCCATCGCCTTCCTGGGAGCCGCCAGCGGCTTCGCCAACACCCTCACGACGACCTTTGCCGGCGGCAACGGCCGGGTGGGCTTCATGTTCGACGTCGCGGCCGACCAGGCGCTCACCATCGACGCCTTCCAATTCGCCACCTTCTTGGAGTCCCCCGCCGGAAGCGTGGAGATCTACACGAAATCCGGGACCCACGAAGGCTCGGAGGGAACGCCCGCCGAGTGGACCTTGCTCGGCACGGTGCCTACGCCGCCGGCGCCGCGCTGACGCCGAAGGCGCCGGTGGCCCTGCCCACCCCCATCTCCCTCCTCGCCGGAGAGCGCCGGGCCTTCTACCTCCGGGAGACGGACGGACGGAACCTCGCCTACACCGATGGCGACGGCGTCGGAACCCTGGAAGCCGCGGACGGGAATCTCCGCATCTTCGAGGGCACGGGCATCGGGGGCACCTTCGGCGCGCCTCTTGCCGACCGCATCCCCAACATCGCGATCCACTACACGCCCGCCGACCCCTTCCTCCTCACGACGGGCTTCCTCGGCGGCAACAACGGCAAGGGGATCATGTTCGACGTCGTCGCGAAGAGCTCCCTCAGCCTGGTGTCGTTGCAGCTCGCTCCAAGCGCCGGGTTTCCGGGACTGCGGACTTTCGATGTCTATACGCGGTCCGGGACGCACGTCGGCGCCGAAGGGAACGCCGCGGCGTGGACCCTCATCAGAAGGGTCTCCTTCCATTCGGACGGAAACAGGACGCCGTTCGAGGTCGAGCTTCCCCGGCCGATCGCGATGGCCAAGGGCTCGACGCGGGGCTTCTACATCATCGCGCTCAGTGGCGGTGTGCTCTCCTACTCGAACGGGGGGCCGGAAGGAGTGGGCAACGTCGAGGCCTCCGACGCCCATCTGACCATTTTGAAAGGGAGGCACCACACCGATCTGTTCACGCCGACCGAGTTCGAGCGCGTCCCCAACGTCGCCTTCCGCTACCGAAACCGCGACCGGGCGGCGCCGCGGCTCACCATCGTCGGCCCCAGGCGGATCCGCGCGACGAAGCCGCGCGCGACGATCTACGGGATCGCGACCGACGACGTGCGCGTGGCCCACGTCCGGGCCACCTACCGCCGGGCGACGCCCCGCGGCCTGGGGAAGAAAACGAACAAGCGCGTGGTTCCGAGAGCCTCGGGCCTCTTCAAGCTGAACCTGAAGCTGGCCCCGGGGCGGAACCCGGTCGTCTTTCGGGCCTTCGACGGCGACGGGCGCTCCTCCGCTCCAGCGCGCGTCACTGTGATCCGGTGAGCGCGAGGCCACCGGAAGTCAGAGCCGGGACGAGCCAGGCCAGGAGATGCAGGCCGTCGGCGATCGGCTGGGCATGGCGACGGGCCGCCTCGCCCTTCCAGGCCGCCAGAGCCAAGGTGGCGGCGGCGCAGAGCGACAGAGCCAGCGCTCCGTCGCCGGGGGATCGGAGGCATTCGAGCAGGCCGACGGCGAGCGAGACGCAGAGCAGCCCTTCGGGAAGCTTGGCGCTTGGCCCCCCCTGCGGAACGCCCTGCGAGTAGAAGGCCGAGGCGTCGGCGACTTGGTCCCATTCCCGCTCGGCCCGGGCGATGAGCAGGCAATTCCCGGCGACGAGGAGGACAAAGGAGAGGAGGAGCAGCGGAGGAAGTTCCCAGGGGCTCCCCGAGGTGGCGGCGGTCGCCACGCCGAAGGCGAAGGGAAGGGCGATGCCGAACTCCTTCGCGGGCAGCCGCCGCAACCGTCCCGGGAAGCGGCGCGCGCCGCGGAACAACGCGTAGTAGAGCGCCGTGCCCGCAGCGGCCCAGCATCCCGCCCGGATCGTCTCCGGGGCCAGGCCGACGGAAAGCGAAGCGGCGAGGCCTAGCGCAGCGACCGCCGCGAGGCCGATCAGGACGCGGCGATGGCGGCGTCCCCATGCGTGGCGGGGGGGCGCCGCAGGCGGATCCGTCCCGACCGTCCCGGCGATGCGCCGCCCGTCGTGGATGCGGTCGGCGAGATAGATCGTCCACACCGAGAAGAACAGCGCCCCGAATTCGGGGCCGCTCCCCTCCCCTTCGGCAAAGCAGCGCGCCCACCCGAGCGCCGCGAGGGCCGCGTCGAGGCAAAGGAAGGATGGGAGGAGAAGGATCCACCCGGCTCGTACCGGTGGGGAAGTTCGCAACGGAAGATCACCCTTCCCGCGCCCGCCCCTGCGGTCAACCGGGAGTTTTTGCCCGCGCCGCCACGCGAAACGCCGCTCAGCCGATGCGCTCCCGCTTCAAATACGGCACGAGCGCCTCGGGAACCTTCACGCTGCCGTCCTCCTGCTGGAAAGTCTCGAGCAGGGCGACGTAGAGGCGCGGCAGGGCGGTGCCGGAGCCGTTGAGCGTGTGGCAGAAGCGGTTGCTCCCCTCCGCGTCCTTGAAGCGGAGCCTCATGCGGCGGGCCTGGTAGTCGACGAAGTTCGAGCAGCTAGAGACCTCCAGCCAGGCCCCGTGGCCGGGGGCCCAGACTTCGAGATCGTAGGTCTTCGCCGCGCTGAAGCCGAGGTCGCCGGTGCAGAGCTCGATGACGCGGTAGTGCAGCCCC
>CAYMMC010000532.1:0-2809 GCA_964391125.1 uncultured Akkermansia sp. | reverse complement strand
GAGCATGCCCTCGTCCATGCAGACGTCGATGACGGGTGCGCCGTTCTCGACCTGTTGGCGGGCGATGGCGACGGCGTCCTCGAGTTGCCCCTTTTTGACGAGGGTGGCAAACTTCGGCGAACCGGCCACGTTGGTGCGCTCGCCGATCATGAGGAAACCTTTTTCATCGGTTTGGTTGAAGGCTTCGGATCCGCTGAGGCGCATCGCCGGCGGGATCTCGGGGAGGGGACGCGGGGCCTGGCGCTCGGCGACTTTGGCGATGGCGGCGATGTGTTCGGGGGTGTTGCCGCAGCAGCCGCCGATGAGGTTGACGAGTCCGTTGGCGGCGAAGCGCTCGATCTCGCGCTCCATGTCCTCGGGGAGGAGGGCGAAGCCGGTGGGAGCGAGGGGGTTGGGCAGGCCCGCGTTGGGGTAGACGGAGACGTGGGTCCCGGCGACGCGGGAGAGCTCGGCGAGGTGCGGCTCCATCAGGTCGGGACCGAGGGAGCAGTTCAGCCCCACCGCGAGGGGCTTGGCGTGGGCCACGGCGTTCCAGAGGGCCTCGGTTTTCTGGGCGGAGATCATGGTCTCGCCGCCGCGTCCGACGGCGGCGGAGACGATGATGGGAAAGTCGACCCCGTCCTCGTCGTAGACCTCGCGGAGGGCGACGAGGGCGGCCTTGGCGTTGAGGGAGTCGAAGATGGTCTCGACCATCATGATGTCGGTGCCGCCGGCGATGAGGGCGCGGACCTGGTGTTTGTAGGCGTCGCGGACCTGGTCGAAGGTGACGACGCGGAAGCCGGGATCCTCGGCGTCGGGGCTGTTTGTCAGGGAGACGGTCATGGGACCGATGGCCCCGGCGACGTAGCGTTTCCGTCCGGTCTCCTCGCCGATGCGGTCGCACCATTCGCGGGCGAGCTTGGCGGACTGGAGGTTGATCTCCCAGACGAGATCCTTGAGAAAGGCGTTGTCGCAGACCTCGCGGGCGAAGAACTCGGGGTCCTTGCGTGCCTGGCCGGATTCGCGGGGGTGCGCGACGAAGAATTTGCTCTGGGCCATGGTGGTGGCGGAAAAGGTGTTGGTCTCGATGATGTCGGACCCGGCCTCGAGGAAGCGTTTGTGGATGTCGCCGATGACGTCGGGCCGGGTCAGGGAGAGGATGTCGCCGTTGTTGAGGAGGTCCTTGGTGTTCTTGGAAAAACGCTCCCCGCGGGCCTCGGCTTCGCTCAGTTTGTACTCGCGGATGGTGGTGCCCATGGCCCCGTCGAGGACGAGGATGCGTTTGGAGAGTTCGCGGGAGAGTTCTTGGGTGAGCGGATCGGCCATTGGCGGTTTTGCTGTTCAGCCTTGACCCTACAGGGTCTTGCGAGGGAGGCAAGGGGGTTGGGGGCGGAATGAGGGCCCGAGAATCGCCCCGGGCGGTCCGTCCGGGGATCGAATGCAGGGTCGCCGCCGCAGGTCCTGCGATGGCGGTCCGGGCCGGACCGCCCTACCTTGCCGACCTTGTGCCGCAGCGGCGCAAGGGCGTGCCGAAAAGGGCTTGCGGAGAGGCGGCGCTTTCCCGCATCATGCCGCGACCCATTCGATCCGATGAAAGCCAGACTCCTCCCCGCCGCCCTGCTCCTCTCCCTCTGCCTCCCCGCCGCGCTCGCCGACGAGGCCTTGGAGCGGTCCCTCGTCCTGCACGCCTCCTTCGACAAGGGGCTCGACGCCGATTTCTCCAAGGGCGACCCCGCCGCCGTGGTGAAGACCTCCGCCGGCCTCGTCCCCGTGCCGGAGAACGACGACCTCGCCCTGGTCGCCGAGGGCGGCCGCTTCGGCGGAGCCCTCCATTTCCCGAAGAAAGGCACGACCCGCCCCAGCTACCGCGGGGAGGGCGTGCTCGGCTACAACGACAAGGACTGGAGCGCGACCGTCTCGCTCTGGCTGCGGCTCAGCCCCGACGAGGACCTCGAGCCGGGCTATTGCGACCCCATCCAGATCGTCGGCAACGACAGCAAGAAGGGCTTCGTCTTCCTCGAATGGTCGAAGGACCACAGCCCGCGCTACTTCCGCTACGCGATCCGCCCGCTCATCGAACTGTGGGATCCCGAGGGCCTCGGCTGGGAGTTCGTCCCCAAGGAGACCCGCCCCGTGGTGGAGCTGAAGAAGGCCCCCTTCTCCCGCGACCGCTGGACCCACGCCGTGTTCACCCTCGAACGCATCAATGCGGGGAAGGAGGTCTCGGCGGGGACGCTCTACCTCGACGGGAAGAGGCAGGGGCGCATCGAGGGCTTCGACCTCGCCTTCGGCTGGGATCCGGCGTCGGTGATGCTCGTGCTCGGGGCCGCCTACGTCGGCCACATCGACGATCTCGCGGCCTTCGACCGGGCGCTCACCGACGAGGAAGTGGCGAAGCTCCACGCGCTGGAGAACGGCGTCGCCGATCTGCGGCCTTGATCGGGCAAGCGCCAGGACGGAGACCGCCGGGCCAACCCTCACGACTCCACCGCATGACCCTCCGTCCCCTCCTCCCCGCTCTGCTCGCCGCCGCCGCCCTGCCCCTGGCCGCCGCGGACCGCCCCAATCTCCTCTGGATCACCGCCGAGGACTTGAGCCCCGCCCTCGGCAGCTACGGCGATCCCGACGCCAGGACGCCGAACCTCGACGCCTTCGCCGAGGAGTCGGTGCGCTACACCCGCGCCTTCGCCGCCGCCCCGGTCTGCTCGCCCTCGCGCGCGACGATCGTCACGGGAACGTGGGCCCCCAGCCTCGGCACCAGCCAGATGCGTTCGACCTTTCCCCTGCCGCCCGACGTGAAGGGCTTTCCGGCCTACCTGCGCAAGGCCGG
>CAYMMC010000531.1:0-2809 GCA_964391125.1 uncultured Akkermansia sp. | reverse complement strand
GAGCTCTCGGTCGAGGAGGGGGTGAGCTCGAGGCGGTAGAGCCGCCCCTTTTTGACCTCGACGAGCTCGCAAGCCACCTCGGGGCGCTTGCTCTCGACGGCGAGCACGTGGACGGGCTTCTCCCTGACGACGCGGAAGACGACGGTCTTCGCGACGGGCTCGCCTCCCTTCGTCCAGGTCGTCATCGGCGGGTCGATCTCGTAGATCGGCTCGATTTCGATCTTGGCGTTCAGGAAGACGGGACGCGAGCGTCCCTCCGGCGTGACGGCGATCATGCGCTCGGACGAGCCGCGCAGCTTTCCGACGTCGAAGACGCCCGTGATCGTGGCGCTGCCGCCCGCGGGGACGGGGTTGGCGTCGATGGAGACCTCGAGGCATTCGCAACTGCTCTCGAGCCGGGCGATGCGGGCGGGCGCGGCGCCGGTGTTCTCGACTTGGAAGCGCACCTCCAGGGAGGCCTGGCCAGGATCGGCGCGGACCGTTTGCCTCGCGGGGGAGAAGACGAGGTCGCCGGCCCGCTGTTCGGTGGCGGCGGGAGAGGCGGCGGCGGGCGGGTCCGGAGCCTCCTCGGCGGCGGGCTGCGCCGGGGCGGGAATCCGGGCGCGGGATTGGGCGGCCGGGGCGGCGGAGGGGACCCCGGCGGCGCTAGGCGGGAACCACTGGTAGACCATGAAGTAGATGATCACGCCGGTGGCGGAGACGAAGAGCCAGGAGGGCAGGGTGAATCTGGCGAGGCGCTTGTGCCGCTCGAACTTCCCCTGCGCCGCCGCGACGACGAGCAGGACGATGAAGGGCAGGTTCGCCACCGCGAGGAGGATGTGGGGGGCGAGGATGGCGAGGTAGATCCGCCTCGCCACGGGATATTCCTTCGGGAATTCGGTGTGCCCGGCCGAATAGTGGTAGACGAGGTAGCAGGCGAGGAAGAGCGCCGAGCTGACCAGCGCCGCGGTCATCGCGATCCGGTGCGCCCTGCGGCGGCCGGACTTGATGAGGAGGAAGCCGGCGACGAGGAGGGCGGCGCTGATGCCGTTGAGCGCCGCGTTGAGCGGCGGGAAGACGCCGAAGTCGAACGCGGCGGGGAGCGGAGTCATTGGACCGGATTCGGATTCAGGGGCGGCAGGTCGGAGAGCTTCAGCCCGGGGTCGAGGACCATCTTCAGGTCGCGCCGGAGGCGTTCGATCTCGAACGCGCCGACCTGCACGTTCATCACGTCGTAGTATCCCCGGATGTTGGCTTCGCCGTCGACGACGACGAGGCGCTGGTCGTGGGCGTAGGGGCCCTGCGCCGCCCGCTGCGCGGGGTCGGTGATCTCCTCCGTCGCGTAGAACTTGAACTGCGAGATCATGTATTTGGGAATCTCCTCCGGATCGCCGGTGAGGAACCACCAGTCGGGCGAGTCGATGCCCTTCTCCCGCACCCAGGCGTCCATCTTCTCCGGCGTGTCGCCGGCGGGATTCACGCTGATGGAGACGAGGCGGAAGCGGGGATCGTCGCCGAACTCCTCCTCCAAGGTCGTCATCACCGCCGCCATGCCGAGGCAGCCGGCCGGGCAGTCGGTGTATTGGTGGCCGACCACGTAGACCTTGTCCCGGAGTTCGGAGAGGGCGACCTTCGTCCCGTCGCGGTTCACCGCCTCGAGGTCGCGCTCCAGCCGGGCGATGTGCGGAGGGCGCCAGTTCTCCATCTCGTAGCCCCGGCGCATCAGGTAGGCCTTCGTCACGAAGACGGAGCCGAGGACGACGATCAGGCAGATGCCCGCGATGGTGCCCCACCAGGCGAGGAGCTTGGCTCGGGTCGGTGCTTCGGCGGTTTCCATGGCCATAGACATAGAGGAGGGAACGGTTACGGAGCCGGGGCGGCGGAGGTCCAGGACAGGTAGCTCGCGACCATCGCGAGGGGGAGGTAGAGCAGGGTGTAGAGGAAGAGCCGGCGCGCGTCGGCGCGTTCGCCGCTCTTCAGGAATTTCGCCGAGAGCAGCGCCATCGCCGCCCCGAGGAGCCCGCCGGGGACCGCGCCCCATTTCGCCATCAGCGGCGAGACGAAGGGGAAGGCGGCGGAGAGGAGGGTCAGGCAGAGGGAGTAGCCCAGGGCGATGCGCGCGGTCCGCGCCCCGCTCTCGTCGTCGTTCGACCACATCTTGAAGCCGCCGCGGAGGTATTCGTCGCGATACATCCAGTTGATCGCGGCGAAGTGGGGCAACTGCCAGAAGAAGAGCAGGCCGAAGAGGTAGAAGGCCCCCGCGCCGAGCAAGGGCTGCCCGCCGGCGGCCCAGCCGATCAGCGGCGGCAGCGCCCCCGAGACCGCGCCGAGGACCGTGTTGGCGCTGGAGACGCGCTTCATCGGCGTGTAGACGAAGAGATAGGTCAGCAGGGTGGCCCCGGCCATGAGCGAGGCGGAGGTGTTGACCTTGACCCCGAGGTGGATCATCCCGAAGGAGGCGAGGAGCCAGCCGATGACGAAGGCGGCGGGCTTGGGCAGGCGGTTGGCGGGCAGGGGGCGGTCGGAGGTGCGGCGCATCCGGGCGTCCGACTCGACCTCCATCAGCTGGTTGAAGACCGCCGCGCCGGCGGCCGCCAGCGAGGTGCCGAGGAACATGTGGAGGAAGGTCGCCCAGGAGAACAGGCCCCCTCCCTTCGCCGCCACGAAGTAGCCGAAGCAGGCGGTCAGCACGACGAGGAAGCTGAGCCTGGCCTTCGTCAAGGCCATCAGGTCGCCCTCGACCTGCCGCAGCAGGCCGGGCGCCGGGGTCGGATTGTCGCAGGAGCGGGCGTCCGTCATCGTCATTCTGCAAACGCCAGCACCCTAGCCC
>CAYMMC010000530.1:0-2821 GCA_964391125.1 uncultured Akkermansia sp. | reverse complement strand
AAGTGGACCTCGGTGAGATAGCCGGAAACCCGCGGCCGGATCTCGACCGACTCCACCGCCTCGATGTGGCCGGTGAACTCGTCCCATTCGGCCACCACTTTCTCGACCGCCACGACGACGTTGACCGGCAACGGCCCGGCCGGCTCGACCGTGGGCGTCTCCCGGCAGGCGCCGAGCCCGGCGAGCGCCGCGGCGCCGGCGGCAAAGCGCATGATCCGCTGAGGGGCGAGGACGCTAAGTGGCTTCATCGGGGAGGGATGGCGGAATGTTGACGGCAACCCTCGTGTTCTACAAGTTCCGGTTCCGCTGCGCAAGCTCTATCGACGCCTTGCCCCGCCCTCCTTCTCCGCATCCGCTCCTCGGGCAGCTCCGGGCGGACCTTCCTCCGCTCCGCCAGGCCCGGCAGAAACGCGGCGCGACGGTGCGCTGCGGTTTGTCTTCGCCGCCGAAATCGATTAGGCTTGGACTCATGGCTTTTCCGATGCGCCTTTCCGTCCTCCCCGTCCTCGCGGCTTTCGGGGCCACCCTCGGCGTCCCGTCCCCGCTGCGGGCGCAGGCCTTGATCGCGACCCCCATCGTGGAGGACGCCGATCCCGGCGAACCGGTCTCCAGCCCCCCCGCCACGACGGCGGCGTCCGCCGCGCCGGAGATCCCGACCTCCGCCACTCCGGAGGAGGAAGCCCTGCGCACCCAGGTCCGGGCGCTGCTCCCCCCCGACCGCCACTACGCGGAGCTCGCCGCGACCGTGCTCGGGCGGGCCTACGCGCAGCGGGGCTTCCGTCCCCTCTGGGAGCCGGACGCCCTCGACGCCGGCTTCCATCGCGCCCTCGCCGGCGAATTGAAGCGCCACGCCATGCCCGAGCTGATGGCGCTCGACCCCGAAGCCCTTGCGGCCGCCGTCCCCTCGGGACCGGCCGAAGCGAAAGATCTCGCCCATGCCGTCGCCTTCGTCGACGCGGCCCTGCTGGTCCGCATCGGCGCGGTGCCTTTCTCGAAGATTTGGCCGGACTGGGACCGCGGCGACACCCCCGGTTCGGACGACCGCTCGGCCGAGTCCATACTCGGCGATCTGGTGCGGGCCACCGCGCTGCGCCCCTTCGACATGGCCAAGGCCATGGACGCGATGGGGCCGAAGAACTGGATCTACCGCGAGCTGCTCGAGGCCTACCCCGCCGCCCGCGAGGCGGTCCTCAAATATTCCGGCCTGCCCCAGATCCCGAATCCCGAGCAGATCGGCCCGGGCCGCCCCGGCGAGATCTACCCCGCCGCCCCCGCTATCGCCGCCCATCTCGTCGACCGCGGCTACCTGACCATGGGTCCCGAGCAGGCCGCCCTCCTCTCCTCGATGACGCCCGAGCTGACCGGCGCCCTGATCGCCTTCCAGAACGACTACGGCCTCGACGCCGACGGCATCTTCGGCCAGGCCTCCTGGCGCTATCTGAACACGAACGCCGCCGACCGCTTCCGCGGGATCGCCCTGAACCTCCACCGCGCCCGCCTCATGCCCGGGAACCTCGGCGACCGCTACGTGATCGCCAACCTGCCCTGCGCGGAGCTGCATCTCTTCGACGAGAACGACTTCCACGCCAAGTCGATGCGCATCGTCCACGGCAAGGCCTCCGTCGAGTCGCAGCATACCAAGATCTTCCGCGACCGCATGCAGGAGGTCGTCTTCGGCCCCTACTGGAACGTCCCCCCCAGCATCGCCGCGAAGGAATTGGTCCCGAGAATGCAGGAGGATTGGGGCTACCTAGGACGCAACAACTACGAGCTCGTCAACTCCTACGGCGCCAGCGCCGGCAGCCGGATCTCGCCCGACGCGCTCCAGGCGGTCGCCCAGGGGAGGCTGCTCATCCGCCAGAAGCCAGGGGGCAGCAACGCCCTCGGCTACGTGAAGTTCCTCTTTCCGAACTCCTTCAACATCTACATGCACGACACCCCGGCGAAGGAGTATTTCTCCCGCGCCAACCGGGATTTCAGCCACGGATGCATCCGCGTGGCCAAGCCCGACGAGTTCGCCGAATGGATCTTCGCGCGCGAAGGCTGGACCCTCGAGCGGGTGCGCCACTCGATGAAGAACGACCTCAACAAGGGCGTCGCGGTGAAGGGCGGCATCAACGTCTACATCACCTACTTCACCCTCTTCCCCCGCCCCGTGCCCGGCGGACGCAAGCTTCTCGCCCCCGGACGCGACGTCTACTCCCTCGATCCCGCCGACGCCAGGACCCTCGCCTCGGTGATCCCTTGGTCCGACAGCGCGGCGGCGACCCCCTGACGCGATTCCCGCCCGCCCGGATCGCTTCACAATCCCGTGGGATGGTCGATGAAGCGGACCTCCAGGCCGGAGAATTCGGCCGCCCAGCGCTCCGCCAGGGCCTTCACCCCGAAGGTCTCGGTCGCGTAGTGCCCGGCGTAGATCAGGTTGACCCCCAGCTCCTCGGCGGCCGTGTAGCTCCAATGGGGCCCTTCGCCGGTGAGGAAGGTGTCGATGCCGGCGGCGGCGAGCTCGTGGATCTGCGAGCCGGCGCCGCCGGTGACGACGCCCAGTTCGCGGACCCGTCCGGGGCCGCCGGGGGCGAGCTTGGGCGCGGCGCCGACCGCCGCGGCGACCCGGGCGAGCAGATCGTCCCGGGCGAGATCCACGGAAAGGCGGAGCCCCAGATCCATCCCCTTCCACGGGGCGAAGGGGATCCCCGCCCCCTCGAAGCCCAGGGCGGCGACGAGGCGGGCGTTGTTGCCCAGCTCGGGGTGGACGTCGAGGGGCAGGTGGACGCTGTAGATGGCCAGGTCGTGCTCCATCGCCAGCTTCAGCTTGCGGTAG
>CAYMMC010000529.1:0-2827 GCA_964391125.1 uncultured Akkermansia sp. | reverse complement strand
GGCAGGTCGCCGTGCTGCTTCAGAGTCTCCTCGACGCCGAGGATGTGGGCGTAGTGCTGCCCCTTGTTGTCCGTGGCGCCGCGGGCGTAGATCTTGTCGCCGACGAGGGTGGGCTCGAAGGGCGGGGTATCCCATTCGTCCAGCGGATCGACCGGCTGCACGTCGTAGTGCCCGTAGACGAGGACGGTGGGACGCCTGGGCTTCGGTGCGCTGCGGGCCACGAGGATGGGATGGCCCGGCGTTTCGTGCAGCTCCGTTTGCAGGCCCATCGAGGCGAACTTGTCCACGAGGAAGCCCGCGCAGCGGCGGACGTCCTCGCGATGGCGGCGGTCGGTCGAGATGCTGGGGAAGCGGAGGAAGTCGAAGAATTCGGAGAGCTGGGGGGACATGGCGGGCGGGGCGGCCTGCGACCGCCGTAGAAGGTGGGAAAGTGACAGATGAAGGGAGGGGCCTTGGATGCTGCGGGATTCTGGATCCGCTGCTTTCTTCTTTCCTGCCCTCAGTCCTCGGGGCAATCGAGGCGTCGGAGAACCGAAGGGAATGGGGATCGGAAAGATCCATCGCGACCGAATGATCTTACTGTGGTGCGAAACAGTTGCAAGTCCGTCGGGGCAGCCGGGGCGGCCGGCCTACAGCCATCCGCCCCCACCTTGGCGCTCGGTTGAGCGGAATCGGATGCCGAAGCCAAATGCGGGGAACGTCGAACGCGTTCCCCTACGCTTCGTCGACGTTCCAAGCGGTAAGAAATCTGCGGAAAATCCCGTAGATGTCTGGTGAAAGCGCCCTTCGCCTGCGCTATCGTTCCCGAGCACACGAAACCGCCTTTTCCATCCGAGATGTCCCTTCTCCGCCTCCTCGCGCTCGGCGCGCCGCTGTTCCTCTCGTCGTGCATCGTCATGCCGACGAACACGCACTGGGACCAGCGCCGCTCCCTCGCCAAGTACGACTCCATCGGGATCGACGCGCCGGTGACCCTGCCCGAGCTGAAGAACCGCACCGACAAGGGCTTCTCGGCGGCGGACTTCCTGACCCTTCATTCGGGCCTGATCGTGAGCGGGAAGTACCTCGACGAGGACTTCAAGGCCAAGCTGGCGACGAGCCGCGATTCGCAGGAGGGCGTGCTGGAGCTGGGCTTCTCCGTGCCCATCGCCAAGGGCGGGTCCGGCTTCGGGAGCTGCGCGCCGGTCAGCGCCGACGGCTACTTCCTGACGGCGGCCCACGTCCTTTCCCACAAGGACAGCTACGTGCTCTACGCCACCTCGGACCGGCAGCGGACCTACATCGACTACGCCCCGCTGCGGGTCGTCTACCGGAACGACGCGGCCGACTTCGCCATCGTGAAGGCGGATCTCGCCACGCCGCGCCACTTGAGATTCCGCCATGAGCCGCTCGAGGAGGGCGAGACGCTCTTCGCCGGCGGCTGGATGCACGAGAAGGGGGGAGGGGAGTTCCTGGAGGCCTTCCCCGTCGGGGGAACGGGGGCGGAGCGCTTCGAGAAGGTGGTCACGAGCCTGCCGATGATCAAGGGCGACAGCGGCTCTCCGCTGATCGACCGCAGGGGGCGCCTCTGCGGGGTGCTCAGCACGATGCGCCCGGGAATCATCGTCAAGATGAAGCCCAAGTCGACCGCCGTGCGGCCGGTGGCGGCGGAGGTGGAGAGGATCATCCGGCAGGACCGGAGGCGCTGAGCCGGGATCCGTCCAGCGCGGCGGCGCGTCACCAGGCCGCGCGGTAGACGCCTTCCAGCGCGGTCGCGTCGACGGCCACGGGATTGAAGCGGGCGGTCCACTGGGCGGCGGCCTCCTCGGCCAGTTGGGGGATCTTGGCTTCCTCCACCCCGAGGTCGCGGAGGGAAAGGGCCAAGCCGCAGCCGGAGAGATGCGACCGCACGCGGTCCTCGAGACCGGCGCCGCCGAGCGAGCCGTAGATGGCGGCGGCCCCGGCGTCGCCCCGGTTGAAGGCGATCACGCTGGGCAGCATCGCGCCGACGGCCTGGCCGTGGACCGTGCCGTAGTGGGCGGTGAGGGGGTTGGCGCAGGAATGGGCGATGCCGAGCATGGAGTTCTCGATGGCGACGCCGGCGAAGGAGGCGCCGAGCTGCACGCGGGCCCGGGCCTCGAGGTCGTCGGGGGCGGCGAGGACGCGGGGAAGGCCCGCGTCGAGCAATTTCCAGGCGGCGGCGGAATGGGCCGAGGAGATGGCGCCGCGCGCGTTGCAGACGGCCGTTTCCAGCGCGTGCGCGATGGCGTCGATGCCGGTATGGGCGGTGACGGCGGCGGGCATGGTCACCGTCAGCTCGGGGTCGAGGAGGGTGACGGCGGCGGCGCATTTGGGGTCGCCGCAGGCCATCTTGGCGTGGGTCTCGGCGTCGGCGATGAGGGCGAAACGCTGGCATTCGCTGCCCGTGCCCGAGGTCGTGGGGATGGCGATGAAGGGCAGCATGGGCTTGGTGGCCTTGTCCACGCCCCAGTAGTCCTGCATCCGTCCGCCGTTGGTGAGGATGAAGTTGCAGCCCTTGGCGGTGTCGAGGGAGGATCCCCCCCCGAGTCCCACGATGAGGTCGATGCCCGCGTCCCGGGCGACGGCGACGCAGCGGTCCACGTCCTCGGTGGTGGGGTTCTCGCGGACTTGGTCGTGGACGACCGTGTCGACCCCGGCGCGCCGCAGGGCGTCGATGGCCCGCGGCACGAAGGCGGTTCTGGCCAGACCCGGGTCGGTCACCAGCAGGGCGCGGTCGGCCCCGAGGGCGCGGGCCTCCCCGCCGAGGGTGTCCAGCCTCCCCGGTCCGAAGACGACCCTCCCCCCGGCGGCGTGGCGAAAGTCGGCG
>CAYMMC010000528.1:0-2836 GCA_964391125.1 uncultured Akkermansia sp. | reverse complement strand
GCCGCGAGGCGCGGGCCCCGGGCGGCCCGCGTTGGGCGGCTTCAGCCTTCGATCCATCGGAGGGCGCGGGATCTCCCGCCGCCGCCCCGCCCGCTTGTCGGCATCCGGGCTCTCCTCACTCCACCGGGGGAGCGGTCTGCTCCGGCGTCGCTCGGCCGCCGGGCAGTTCGAGAATGCGGATGTTGCGGAAGTGGATTTCCGCTCCTTCCGATTCGAGGCAGAGATACCCTTTTCGCACTGTGGATTGGCTCATGCCGTTGACGAACTTGCCGTTGATCGAAAGCTTGATGGTGCCGTCCACGCACACGACGTCGTAGGTGTTCCACTCGCCCTTGCCCTTGCAGCGCATCTCGTAGGACATGCTGCGGCGTCCGCGCGGATTGTCGGGGATGGCTTCGAGGCCGTTCGCACCGAAGAGCTCCCCCGAGACATAGCCGGGATGCCGGGGTTTCCCGTCTTTGTCAGGGTTCAATTGGGGGTACTGCAATTCCAGCATCTGCACTTCCATGCCCTTGGGCAGGCGGCGGTCCGGGGGGACGGCGCCTTCGCTCCAGACGAACACCCCCGAGTTCCCGCCCGCCTCCATGTGGCGCCATTCGATGTGCAGGATGAAGTTCTCGTATTGCTTCTCGCTGCGCATCACCCCGATGGGCGATCCCTGGCACACGAGAAGTCCGTCCTTCACGCTCCAGGTCTCCGGGCCCGTGTTGACATCGACCCAGCCGCTGAGATCCTTGCCGTTGAACAGATCGCGAAAGACGGGGACGTCCTCCGCCCGAAGCGAAGCGGCGACGAGGAGAAGGGCGGGGAGGAGGTGTTTCATGGTCGGCTGAGAAACTGCGAAGGCTTGCCCCGAACCGGCGGCCCGCGGACTTCAATCGCACGGATACGGTCCGAAGCTGGAGAGGATGAAGCGGTCCTCGCTCTGGTCGTTGAGGACGAAGATGCGATACTGTCCGCCGCCTGGGTCGACCCGGACGACGACGTGCCCCTGGGCGCCCTTGAACTTGCGGGCGTTCTCCTCGCCGAGGATCTCCCGGGCGGCGGGGACGAGGCTGGTGATGAAGAGGTCGCGGGGGCCGGGGTAGATCTCCTCCGAGACGAGGCGGGGGAAGGTGCTCTCGTGGGGGTGGTTCGAGTCCCAGGAGAGGGTGATGATCACCCTGGGGGCCAGGCCTTTGAGGAAGGTCGCGCTCATGGCGTCCCGATAGGCGTGGTGGTTGGAGATAGCCACCTCCACCGGCCCCACGACCCTGGCCAGCGGGGTTTCGAGGTCGTACCAGGCCGGGGCGCTCTCCGGCAGCACGCCGAGGATGTCGCCGCCGGTGTAGTAGTCGAAGTCCCCGTAGCTGAGCTTGAAGGCGAGGCTGGAGGCGTTCTCGGAGGGGAGCCTCTTGCCCTTGAGCGTTTCGAGCGCCGGGAAATGGGCGGCGGCCTCCGAGCCCTGACCGGTCCAGACGTCGCCGTTCACCGCCAGGTTCCGGATTTTGAAGTTGGAGTAGGCCGCAGGCTTGCGGGTCAAGGCGATCTGGTCGTCGCGGCCGGCCTCGAAGCGTTCGGCGACGACGCCCCTCTCCCGGACTTGGTGCTCGACGAACTTTCGATAGTTGAGAATGTGTTCGGCCTCCAATGGTTTCGGATAGTCGTATCCCGGATAGCCGCGGTCGAGGATCTTGGCGGTGGGGACGTGCTCGACGACTTCGGAGAGGCCGGTGAGGAGATAGCCTCCCTCGGCGGAGGACGCGAGGCCCGGAAGAATGGCGCCGATGTGGTCATGGTCGAAGTGCGTGGCCACGGTGTAGTCCAGCTTCGCCTCCTCTTTGCCGAGGAGGGACTGGATGTAGCGGGCCACCCATTCGCCGGGCTGGCGTTCCTGGCTGGGGACCGGCTTGGCGCATTTCTCGTTGATCTCCCGCCCGTGGATGCCGGTGTCGACGAGCAGGGTGGTGCCGTCCGGCAGGAGGAAGAAGGTGGATTCGCCCGTGCCCGTGCTGATGTGGTGGATGTCGAGCAGGCCTTCCTTCCACGGTTCGAGGTAGCCCTTGGGCGAGGCGTCCTGCGCATGGGTGGCTGCCGCCAGCGCGACGCTGGCGAGCAGAAGGGCGGGGCGGGAAGGGGAGTTCATGGCAGTGGAGGGAAGCGCGTCGCAGCTTTGCCGACGCACGATGCCATCATCGAATTCCCAGTCCGGCGATCAAGTGCCCTGATTGGCGCGATCGGGGCGTGCGGGAGGGGTGGGCGAGGAGGAGTGCCGAGCGGCTTGCGCAACGACGCCATTTCCAAGCGGCGGATTCCGGGACATTCTGGACACCGCCTTTTTCCCAACCCGCCACCCCGGCCACCCCAGCACGGAACCCATGCGTCGTCTCCCTCTCCTCGCCATCGTCGCGGTCTTCGGCTGCGGCGTCCTACCGCTCGCCGCCTCCCAGCTCCACATCGGCGCGGCCACCGTGGACATCACGCCGGACGGGCCGGTGGCGCTCTCCGGCCAGCGCCACCTCCGCATCTCCACCGAGCACGCCACCCCCATCCAGGCCAGCGCCGTGGCGGTGGAGTCCCGCGAGGGCGACGAGCCCCTCGACCACTTCGTCGCCGTCTCCGTCGATCTCGTGGCCATTCGCGCAGGCATACTGGAGCGCCTGCGCGAACGGCTCGAGGGCAAGCTGGAGGGGCTCGACCTCGACAAGGTCTTCCTCAGCGCCACCCACACCCACACCGCCCCCGTCACCGTCGAGCGGGCCAACTACGACATCCCCGCCGAAGGCGTGGTGCAGCCCGAGGACTACACCGAGTTCCTTCTCGACCGCCTCGCCGAAGTCGTCGCCACGAGCTGGAA
>CAYMMC010000527.1:0-2846 GCA_964391125.1 uncultured Akkermansia sp. | reverse complement strand
CGTGGGTGATCGTCGCGGTGGTGACGCGACCGGTCTTCCGGCCCGCCGCCTGGAGTTTTTCGTGGATGGTCCTCACCGGGTTCCCGTCGGGCAGGACGTTGAGCGAGCCGTTGTTGACCCGACGTCCACCGCCCCAGGCGCTCGCGGCGGCGGACGAATCGGTGACGCAGCTGCTCGCCGAGAAGGTCTCGACGAGGGCGCGCACCACGGGCCGTTCGCGGTAGAGGCGGGTCCAGCGGGTCTCGCCCCGGTCTTCGAGCGCGTGAAACTGGCGTGCGAGGGAGAGCGCCCCGTGGTTCATCCCGTCGCTGACCATGAAGATCACGTTCTTGGCCCCGCCTTTGCTGCCCTCGGCGGCCCGGGTCGTGGCGGTGGTCAAGGCCGATTCGGCGCCGAAGACGGCCGAGGTGGCGAGAGAGGCGCGGAGGAAGTCGCGGCGATTGGTGCGTGGTGCGGTCATGATGGATGGGTGGATTGCGATCCGACATCCTATCACGGAATTCCAGCCAGGGGAACGGCGCGATCAATGCGGTTCCGTCGTGCGCGACGCGTTTGCCCCTTCCCCTTTTCCGGGTTCGGGGCGACAGTTCCTCCCTGATTGCCCCCCTCCTCAGGAAGCCCAACATGACACTCTCCCGCCGCGCTTGGCTCGCCCGTTCCGCCGTCTACGGAATCCCCCTCGCGGGTTTCGGCTACGGCAGCCTCGTGGAGAGGACGAGGCTCTCGGTCACCTGGACCGAGGTCCCCCTCGATCCGGGCCACGCCGCCCTCGGCGGGCTGAAGCTCGCCCTGATGTCCGACTTCCACCACGACGATTTCGGCAGCCGAAGCCTGATCCGCCGGGCCGTCGAGGCGACCAACGCGGAGGGCGTCGACCTCGTCTTTCTCCTCGGCGACTACATCACCGACGACGCTTCGGCCATCGTTCCGCTCTGCGGGGAACTGGAGGCCCTGCGCCCGCGCATCGGCACCTTCGGCGTGATGGGCAACCACGACAGTTGGCCGCAGCATCCCGTCTTGGCGGAAACGTTGGAAGGGGCCGGCGTCCGGCTGCTCGTGAACAAGGCGGAGGAACTTCCGGGCTTCGCCGTCGTGGGGATGGACAGCCATCGGGGAGGGAGGTCGGATCCGTCCGCCGCCATGCGCGGAGTGTCGTCGGGCAAGCCGGTCCTCCTCGCCTGGCACGAACCCGACACCTTCGACCTGCACGACGACCCCCGCGTCGCCCTCCAAGTTTCGGGCCACAGCCACGGCGGACAGATCTGCGCCCCCCTTCACGGTCCCATCCTCCTGCCCGAATACGGCCGCAAGTATCCCTACGGCCTCTACCGCCGCGGAGCCTCCTCGCTCTTCGTCACCCGCGGCATCGGCACCCTCTCGGTCCCGGTCCGCTTCCTCTGCCCCCCGGAGCTGGCGCTGCTGACGCTGAAGGCCTGATCATCCTTCACAAGCGCACCGCGCGTCCGGTCCGAGCGCTTTCGGCGGCGGCGTCTACGACCTCCTGGCCGATGCGGGAGACGGTCGGGCTGAGGGGGCCTTCGATTTCGCGGCCGCGCCCGAGGCAGTCGAGGACGTAGGCGACGGGATTGTTCCCCGGAAAGGGCAAGGGCGGCGCGGGAATCCGCTCGCCGCGCGGGTTCGCCCGCGTCCTCAGCGTGACGTGGTCGTCGTAGTCCCAGCTCGCAACCGTGCCCGTGCTGCCGCGAACGACGAAGCCGCATCTCGGCTCGGGCTGCTCGGTCCAGGGATCCGAAAGCGTGCCCCAGCGCGTCTCGAATTTCGACAGGCCCGTGGCGTATCTCGCCACGGTGACGCTGTGCTCGTCGACCTCGAGCGCTCCGCCGGGACGGAGATCCCACATCGCCATCACTTCGGTCGGCCGCTGCCCGCCGTTGAACCAGGTCGCCAGGGTCGTGCCGTAGCCGAGGTAGTCCTGCAAGCTGCCGCCGCCCTCGGCCTCGCGGTAGAACCAGCTCGTCGCCTTTTCCGCGTCGCTCGGCTCGCGCTCGACTTTGTCGGCCCCGTGCCAGAGGGGGCCGCGGTTGCCGTCGTGATAGTGGACCTCGAGCACCTCGCCGATGGCCCCGGCGCGGATCAGCTCGTGGCATTTCACATGCGAGTCGCGCCAGGCGAGCGGCCAGTTGATCGCGAGCGGCCGTCCCGCCCTCTCCATCGCCGAGACCATGCGGTCGGCCTCGGCGAGGGAGGCGGCGAAGGGCTTCTCCACGAGGACCGCCGCGCCGAAGGGCGCGACCCGCTCGACCCATTCGGCATGGCGCGCCGCGGCGGGGCAAAGGATCACGAGATCGGGCTTCGTCCCGGCCAGACAGGGTTCGACCTCGCGGTAGACCCTGTCGGATGGAATGGCGAAATCCCGCTGCGCCTCCTCCATGCGCTCCGCCCGCCCGTCGCAGATCCCCGCGATCTCCGCATCCGGATGCTCGTGGACCATCCGCAGCAGGTCGCCCATGTGGAAGTGGTCGAAACAAACGCCGGCGACACGCCACATGGGGAAGGGATTGAGGCTTTAAGGAGTTGAGGATTTGAGGCGCTTCGATTCTCTACTTCTTTGCTCCTCTACTTCTCTACTTCTTCCTCAACCACCTTCGTCTTGTCCCAGAAGGCGGCGAAGAAGATCAAGGCGATGACGCCGGCCATGATGGCGGGGAAAGTCCAGAAGGCCTTCCACTGCTGCATCGTTTCGGCGATCAGATTCGCGTCGACGCTGTCGGGCATTTTGACGGAGAACATCTTGGCGAGGCTTTGGCCGAATGTCAGGGTCTCTTCGCCTCGGGCGGATTGGATGGCGGCGTCGAGATCGCCGTATTGGGAAACGTCGCCGAACT
>CAYMMC010000526.1:0-2857 GCA_964391125.1 uncultured Akkermansia sp. | reverse complement strand
CCCGTAGGTGTCTGGACCGTGTCTCAGTTCCAGTGTGGCTGATCATCCTCTCAGATCAGCTACCCGTCATCGCCTTGGTGGGCCTTTACCCCGCCAACTAGCTGATAGGCCGCGAGCCCATCCCGAAGCGACAGCTTGCGCCGCCTTTAATCTTTCGATCACATGGGGTATTAGTCCGGATTTCTCCGGGTTATCCCCCGCTTCGGGGCAGGTAACTCACGTGTTACTCACCCGTTCGCCACTAGGAATTTTCAAAGCAAGCTCCAAAAATCCCCCGTTCGACTTGCATGTCTTATCCACGCCGCCAGCGTTCGTTCTGAGCCAGAATCAAACTCTTCAAATAGAAATATGATCCCGCATTCGGAACGCGTGGCCTTCCCTTTCGGGAACGCTGTTGTTCTTTAACGGAAAATTGACGTGAGCTCCACCTCGAATTCGAGGCTTCGCTCGGCACGCTACTTGCTTTCGCGTGCAGCACATAATTTAGCCTTTTCCTTTTCCGCCAACCCTCTGCTCACCCACTCCGCAGAATCACTTCCGCATCGAGCTTCGCTTGCAGCCGGCTGGCCTGATGTTCTGAAAGATCCGTTCTCCCGAATCGCGTTCGATTCTGCGGAGCCACCCTCTTTCGGGCGGGCCGTGACTATCGTCGATCTCCTGGGAGGGTCAACACCTTTTTTGCATTTTTTTCGGAAATCGGCGCTTTCCCTTCATTTCCCTTGCTCCGGGTTTTGGAAATTCCCGCAATTCGGATATTTCGCTTGTACAAGCCCGGGCATCCTGCGACCGCTCGATTCACCCCGCCTTCCCGACCCCTGCCTTTCGCGAGCGACGCCGTCCCATCCCGCAGGCTCCCCGGATCCCGGAGCCGGGCCAATGGGAGACCGCGCCTTCCCTTCCATGGCGGAGCGGCTCGCTGCGGCGCTCACGAGCGGGGTTGGCGGCGCAGCCGCTCCACCGCCCCCATCACCACGACGTAGAACACCGGCGTGAGGACGAGGCCGAAGAAGGTGACGCCGAGCATGCCGAAGAAGACCGCGGTGCCGAGCGCCTGGCGCATTTCGGCTCCCGAGCCGGTGCTGAGGACCAGGGGCACCATGCTGAGAATGAAGGCGAAGGAAGTCATGAGGATGGCCCGGAGGCGGGCTTTGCCGGCCTCGACGGCGGCCTCCCAGCGGGATTTTCCGTCGCGCACCTGAATCTCCTTGGCGAACTCGACGATGAGGATGGCGTTCTTGCAGGCCAGCCCGACGAGCACGACGAAGCCGATCTGGGTGAAGATGTTGTTGTCCATGCCGCGCAGCCAGACGCCGCCGAGGGCGCTGAGGATGCACATCGGCACGACCAGGACGATGGCCAGGGGCAGGCTCCAGCTTTCGTACTGGGCGGCCATGACGAGGAAGGCGAAGAGCACGCATAGGGGGAAGATGTAGAGCGAGCTGTTCCCGGCGAGCTTCTGCTGGAGGGCCATTTCGGTCCATTCGGTGCCGAAGCTGGTGGGCAGGGTCTCGTCGGCGAGCCGTTCCAGGGCGGCGAGCGCCTCGCCGCTGCTGACCCCGGGGGCGGCCTGCCCGCTGAGATCGGCGGCCGGGTAGATGTTGTGGTGGACGACCCGGTTGGCGCCGCTGGTTTCCCTCACCGTGCCGAGTGCGCCGAGCGGGACCATGCCGCCGCCGGCGTTGCGGGTCTCCAGCCGGACGATGTCGCCGGGGCGGCGGCGGTGCTCCGCGTCGGCCTGCGCGGTGACGCGGTAGGTGCGCCCGTAGAGGTTGAGGTCGTTGACGTAGGCGCTCCCTAGATAGGTCTGGAGGGTGCCGAAGACGTGGTTCAGGGGGACGTCCATGGACTTGGCCTTGTCGCGGTCGATCTCCAGCCAGACCTGCGGGACGTTGGCGCGGAAGGTGGTCAGGTTGCCGACGAGGCCCGGCGTTTCGTTGGCCGCGGCCATCAGCGCCTGGGCCTGGGCCTGGAGTTCGTCGAGCCCGGCCCCGCCGCGGTCCTGGATCATCATCTTGTAGCCCCCGGCGGCGCCCATCCCGCTGACGGCGGGCGGCGGGAAGACGTTGACCATGGCCTCGGGAACCTCCGCCGTGAAACGCTTTCGCAGGGTGGCGATGATGGCGTTGCCGGAGGTCTCCGGGGTGGTGCGTTCGGCGTAGTCGTCGAAAATGACGAAGAGCGAACCGCTGTTGGACTCGTTGCCGCCAATCAGGCTGACGCCGATGATCTCGAGGACGTCCTTGACCCCCGGCGTCTCGTGCGCGATGGCCGCCATCTTCGCCGTCACCTCGGCGGTGCGCTCCAGCGAGGAGGCGTCGGGGAGCTGCGCGAAGCTCATCGCCACCCCGCGGTCGCCCGCCGGAATGAAGCCGGTGGGAACGACCTTGAACCCGAAGGCGGTCAGGACGAGGAGCCCGCCGTAGACCAGCAGGACGAGGGCGGAGAGCCGCACGAGGCGGCCCGTGGCCGCTCCGTAGCGGCGGGTGCTCCAGGCAAAGGCCTTGTTGAAGCTGCGGAAGAACCAGCCGAAGAGCCCGTCGATGAGCCGCTGCAGCCAGTCCTTCTTCGCCCCGTGGGACTGGAGCAACATCGCGCCGAGGGCAGGGGAGAGCGTCAGGGAGTTGAGCACCGAGATGGCGGTGGCCACGGCGATGGTCAGCGCGAACTGCTTGTAGAACTGCCCCGTGAGGCCGGGGCCGAAGGCGGTCGGGACGAAGACGGAGACGAGCACCAGTCCGATGGCGACGAGGGCGCCGCTGATCTCGCCCATGGCCTTGAAGGCGGCATCGCGGGGGCCGAGCCCGTCGGCGATGTGGCGCTCGATGTTCTCCGCCACCACGATGGCGTCGTCCACGAC
>CAYMMC010000525.1:0-2860 GCA_964391125.1 uncultured Akkermansia sp. | reverse complement strand
AGTCCGCGACGCGACGTCGGCAAACCGGGGCGACGGAAATTCTCGGATTCGGGTCGATTCGGAGGGCTCGTTTCCTGCCGCCGGAAGGCGAGGGCGGGAGGGGATGGCCCGGGAGGGCGGAAGAGGGGATTCAAATACCCTGCGGAGGTTGCGTCCTCCGCTTGCCCGTGTATGGTCCTGCTCCCACTTCCACCCCAACAACCGATTGACCATGCCCTTCCGATTCACTGGATTCGCCGACGAAGCTGAAAAAACTCTCGATGGACAGATCTCGACGCTGAAGGAGGCGGGCTGGAGCGCGATCGAGCTGCGCTTGGTCAACGGCAAGAGCATCTGCGACCTCGACGAAGGGGAATGGGCCGCCACCCGGGGCCAGCTGGAAGAGAACGGCATCGAAATCGTCGGCTTCGGCGGCCAGATCGGCAACTGGGCCCGGCCCGTGACCTCCGACTTCCAGAAGGATCTCGACGAGCTGCGCCGCGTCGCCCCCCGGATGCGCTCGGTCGGGGCGAAATTGCTTCGCATCATGTCCTGGCCGAACGACAAGGAGGCGCCGTTGGAGCGCGCCGCGTGGAAGGCCGAAGTGGTGAGGCGCCTCCGCGAACTCGTCCCCATCGCCGAGGCCGAGGGCGTCGTCCTCGCCCACGAGAACTGCAACGGCTACGGCGAAAGCCCCGAAGGCTTCCTCGAACTCGCCGAGGAGGTGGGCAGCCCCGCCTTCAAACTGATCATGGATACGGGCAACAACAGCCTGCACCACAACGACAACGAGGCCACCTGGGACTATTACCAGAAGTGCCGCGACCAGATCGTCCACGTCCACATCAAGAGCGCCAAGCCGAATCCCGAAGGCGGCGACTGGATCACCTGCCACGTCGACGAGGATCCGGTGCAGCGCCGCATCATCGAGGATCTCCACCGCACCGGCTACGACGGCTGGCTCTCCATCGAGCCGCACATCAAGGCCGCCATCCACGCCGGGCAGGACGTCGACGACAGCGGCGAGGCCCGCAAGGTCTGGATCGAGTACACCCGCCGCCTCGAGAAGCTGGTCGCCGAAGTGACCGGCTCGGCGACTTGAGGAACCGGCGCTGAGGGACGCCGATCCTTTCTTTGTTTCGGGAGGGTCGGCAGAGACCGGGACGTCCTCCCATCGGGACGTCCTCCATGGGCGGCGGGCCCAGGTGTGCCCGCCGTTCTCCATTTCTCTCGACAGGGGCCATGGGGATTTGATAGAAGGCGGGAGATGAACTGCCGCTTCCATCTTCTCTCCGTTCTCGCCGGATGGCTCCTGCTCGGCAGTCCGGAGGCTCCGATCCGTGCTTCGGACCGCCCCAACATCCTCTGGTTCGTCGTCGACGACATGTCGGCGAACTTCTCCTGCTACGGCGAGACGACCATCGCGACTCCGCGGGTGGATCGGCTCGCGGCGGAGGGAACGCGCTTCTCCCGCGCCTACGTCACCGCTCCGGTCTGCTCGCCCTGCCGCTCGGCGCTCATCACGGGCAGGTATCAGACCAGCATCGGGGCCCACAACCACCGCAGCGGCCGGGGCGAGCTGAAGATCCATCTGCCCGAGGGGGTCGAGCCCGTCCCCGGCATTCTCCAGCGTGCCGGCTACTACACCTGCAGCTTGAGCGGCCTGCTTTCGGAAGGAGGGGGCGACAAAAGCGGGAAGGGCAAGGGCGGCGGCAAGAGACGGCTCGGCAAGACGGACTACAATTTCGAATACGACCCCGGCATCTACGACGGTCCCGACTGGTCGGGCCGGGCGGAGGGGCAGCCTTTCTTCATGCAGGTGCAGATCGCCGGCGGGAAGCTGCGCGAGGGGCCGATGGAGCAACGCGAGGGGAAGTTCCGGGCGAAGGTCAGGGCGGTCCTCGGCGACGCCACCGATCCCGCGAAGGTCGTCCTGCCGCCGCACTATCCGCGCGACCCGGTGCTGGTGCAGGATTGGGCCGACTACCTCGACGCGGTGCGCCTCACCGACCACCACGTCGGATCGGTGTTGGACCGCCTGGAGAAGGAGGGGCTGGGCGGAAGCACCCTCGTGGTCTTCATGACCGACCACGGCATCAGCCATGCGCGGGGAAAGCAGTTCCTCTACGACGAAGGCACCCACGTTCCGTTGGTGGTGAGGGGGCCCGGCATTCCTGCGGGCGCGACGCGCGACGACCTCGTCGAGCACATCGACCTCGCCGCGCTGAGCCTTGCGGCGGCGGGCCTGACGGTGCCGGGCTGGATGCAGGGACGCGACCTCTTCGCGGAGGGCTACGCCCCGCGCAGCGAGGCCTTCGCCGCCCGCGACCGCTGCGACGAGACCGTGGAGAGGCTCCGCAGCCTCCGCACGGATCGCTATCTCTACATTCGGAACTACCATCCGCAGCGCCCCCACCTGCAGCCGAACCGCTACAAGGACGCGAAGGACATTCTGGTGGCCTTGCGCGCCGCGCACGAAGCCGGAACTCTGCCGCCGCTGTCCGAGACCCTGCTTTTCAACCCGACCCGGCCCGCCGAGGAGCTCTACGACTACCTTACGGATCCTTGGCAGCACCGCAATCTCGCCGCCGATTCCGCCTTTGCCGACGTCCTCGCCGATCTGCGGATCCGCCTCGACGCCTTCCTGGAGAAAACCGGGGATCCCGCACCCGAGAGCGAGGCGATGTACGACAGCGACATGGCCGAATACCGGAGGCGCGGCAGCCCCGTCCTCGAGGCGAACATCGACTTGATGAAGCGCTGGGCGGCGGAGGGGAAGTGATACGGATTAACGACCGTTTCTGGTACAACAAAGGAAGCTGCGGTGGCCTTGGCAGTGGCATGGGCTTCCAGCCCATGCGCCGGTCCGCCACGACCGGAG
>CAYMMC010000524.1:0-2873 GCA_964391125.1 uncultured Akkermansia sp. | reverse complement strand
CCTCGCTCTTCGGGACGCCCACGGTGGAGCTTCCCAGGAAGGTCGCGCCCTCTTCGATGGCCAGTTTGCCCGCGACCACGTCGCCGTGGAGCGAGGCGCTCCGCTTCAGCTCGCAGCGCTCCGTGACGACGATGTTGCCCTCGATGCGACCGTGGACGACGACCGAGCGCGTCTTCACGTCGCCGACGATGGTGGCGTTCTCGCCCACGACGAGGTCGCCGTCCGAGCACACTTCACCGTCGATCCGTCCGTCGACGATGAGCTCGTTGGAAAAGCGGAGCTTGCCTTTGATCGCGACGTCGCTCGAGAGGATGTTCCTTCCGCCCGCGCCGCCGGAGGCCGCCGAGGCTCTCGACCGCGGGGAGGGGGCGAACGGTGCGCCGGTCGGTCCCGTTTCGCCCGCGTCGGGGGATTCGTCCTGGTTGATGATTTGTTCGAGCACGGCAGGAGGGGGTGGAAGGTTCCGGTTCGCCTCCGCGGGGGGATTTCCGAGAGGCTCGCTCAGCCTAGCCCAATCATCCGTGGATGGAAAGCGCTTCCGCCGGGTAGGTCCAGATTTCGCTGAGGGTGGGATGGTAGTGGGGAATCTTCAGGAACTGTCCGGCCGTCGCCCGGAAGTGCATCGCCACGACGACCTCGTGGATGATCTCGACCGCCTCGGGACCGACGGCGGAAGCTCCCAGAATTTCCCCGCTGGCGCGGTCCGCGATCATTTTCACGAATCCATGGGTCTCGCCCATGAGCAGGGACTTGCCGTGGTCGTCGAAGGGGTAGAGCGCCGTCGCGATCTCCCGCCCGGTGGCGCGGGCCTCCGCTTCGGAAAGTCCGACCGTGGCCGCTTGCGGATCGGTGAAGACGCCGAACAGCTTCAGCCGGTAGTCCATCCCGCGGACCGGGCCGTCCGCCTTGCCGAGGAGGAGGGCCGCGTTGTGGGCCGCCGTCTCGCCCTGCTCGATGGCGACGTGGACGACCTCGTGCGGGCCGCAGACGTCGCCTGCCGCGAAGACGTGCGGCGCCGAAGTCCGCTGGTCCGGCCCGCAGAGCACCCGCCCGCTCCCTTCCTCCAGCGCGATCCCGGCGGCGGAGGCCCCGAGGGAGGCGGTGGCCGGGCGCCGCCCCACCGCCTGCAGGATCTCCGCCGCGACGGCCCGCCGTTCCTTCCTGCCTTGTTCGAAGACGACCGCCTTCCCCCCCGTGGCCGCGTCGCGCTCGACCCGCAGCAGCGTCGTGCTCGTGTGGAGGGCGAAGCGGTCGCGCTGCCGCAAGGCCCTCTCCAGCGCCTCGGCGACGTCGGGATCCGTTCCCGACAGCACCTGTGGTCCGCGTTGCAGCACCGTCACGGCCCGGCCCAGTCCCTCGGCATAGCAGGCCATCTCCAGGGCGATCGCTCCGCCGCCAAGGACGACGAGGCTCTCCGGCAGCGTTTCCGCATCGAGGAGCTCGTCGCTGGTCCAGGAGCCGACCTCCTCCAGCCCCGGCAAGGGCAGGCGATGCACGGTCGATCCCGTGGCCACGAGACAGGTGCGGAAGCCGACCTCGAAGGGATCCCCGTCTCCGAGGGGGCGGACTTCCGCTTGGTTCGGCCCCGCGAAGGAGGCCGTGCCGCGAATCAGATCGAAGCGCCCGTCGGCGAGCTGTTCCGCCCGATAGTCGGCGAACTCGCCGATGAGGCGGCGCTTCCTCGCCACGATCTCCTCCGTTCTCGCCTCCAGCCCCTCGGCCCGCAGCCCGAACTCCGCCGCCCGCCGCATCGAGCGGAAGCGGTTCGCCGATTCGATGAGCGTCTTCGAGGGCATGCAGCCGCGCAGGATGCAGAGTCCGCCCAACTCGCGCGCGCCATCGACCACCGCGACGGAAAGACCGAGGTCGTGGGCGGTGCGCGCCGCCGCATATCCGGCGCTGCCGCCGCCGAGGACGAGGAAATCGTAGCTGGAGCCCATGCGGAGGAGCTTCCGCGCTGCCGCCCGATCCGTCCAGCGATGGATTCCGTCTGCGGAAGGCGGTCGGTCCGTTTGATCGGAAACCGCCCCGCCGCCTCGGTCTCAGCTTCCAGACGCCGGCGGCGTCCTCGGCGAGTCGCGCACGCTTTCGAGCGCGGAGTGGAGGCCGCCTCCCGTCGGCATCAGCACGATCTCGCCGTTGCCGGCGAGGATCTCCTGCGTCTCCAGCACGCCGAAGAGGGCGTCGACGACGTCGGGGTCCCGGCCGATCTCGCGCAGGGCCTCGCCGACGAGACGGGGGCGCATGGCCTTGGCCTTGGCGAACTCGAAACTGCCCTCAAGAGCGGATCTCCTACTTGGGGAATCCGGAAAGGAAATCCGAAAGAGAGAAACCATGCACTTGATGTTGTCCATTCCAGAAGAGCAATTGGGTGCGCCTGGTTTCAGATCGGAAGACAGAAAAATTCAATTCACAAACCCCCGCTTCATTGGGGACTGCGGACACCTGCATCCTTCGACTTGGGGCAAGCTGACCGTTGCTCTTGGGAGCAAAGAGGATCAAGTCGAACCTCGGAGGGAAATCCTTGTCTGCCTCGACCGGCCTCCAGCTAACCTTGACTCCTACGACCTGATCGCCATTTGACAGATCCTCATACTCCTCATGCTCGATCTGGATTCGGAGATCTTCGAGCATCTCCATCGAATCGACGAAAATCGAAACCGGGCTTGCCATTAGCCGGACCAAGCCGCCAGCCGCAAGCAGGGAAACCCACAGCGCGGCCTTCATCGATAATCAAGTTCCCGGTACCAGACCTCACCTCTCAGCTTCCAGACGCCGGCGGCGTCTTCGGCGAGTCGCGCACGCTTTCGAGCGCGGGGTGGAGGCCGCCTCCCGTCGGCATCAGCACGATCTCGCCGTTGCCGGCGAGGATC
>CAYMMC010000523.1:0-2874 GCA_964391125.1 uncultured Akkermansia sp. | reverse complement strand
ACGGGGCCCGCGTCGGCCGGAGGCGGGCCGATGGAGGGTTCGTCCAGTGCGGGCGGCGCGGGCGTCGACGCGGGATCGGCCTCCTTCGCGACTTCCTCCTTCGCCACCAATTCGGCCAGCGCGGCGTCGGGGATGGTGCTGCGCAGGTAGTTCATCAGCACCGGTTCCACCGCGGGATACTTCTCGACGATGCCCTTGCGCAGGTCGAAGAGCCGCTGCTCGGTTTCCGGCAGCTTGCCGACCAGGCTGAAGGCCTCGCGCGTGACCTGGGGCACCACGAAGACCGAGACGGCGACGATGGTGGCAACGAAGATGCCGAAGGTCAGGCAGATGGCCACGCGCCGGTTCAGCCCCAGCCGCCGCCCGAAGAAGCCGGCGATGGGCGCGGCGATGAAGGCGAAGACGAAGGTCAGGAAGATGAGGCTGAAGAAGGAGCGCAGCAGCCAGAGGAGAAAGCCGAGAATGACCCAGATGAGGACGCGGCGGTTCAGCCGGTAGAAGCGGTCGAAGCTGAAGCCGCCGCTGAACCGGCGACCCTCCTCTCGATGAGGTCTTTCGCTCCCGGAATCCATGGAAGCGGCACCCTAGACGGGATCGCCGGACCGCGCCAGCGGAAGATGCGCCGCCCCGGTGCAGGGGTCGGACTTGGCCCGCGCCCCCAGGTCGGGCGACCTTGGAGCCGGTTTCCGATCCCCCAAAAGCTCCCCAATGTCCGCCGCCCCGAGGAGGATCCGCGCATCCGGCGAGCTGGCGGATCGCGGTGCTCCTCGACGCACGCCTCCCGACCGCGGCCGCCGCGACGACCGGGTCGGCAGGTCGCTCGGCGGATGCCGCCGGGTCAGGATTTTCGGCTCTTGGCCGATGCGGCGCCCGCCCGCCGGGTCGCGAGGCCCTTTCCGTAGGCGAGGATCTTCCCGTAGGTGGCTTCGCCAATGCCGTCGACGAGGGCGATTTGCTCGACGCCGGAGAAGGGACGGGCATTGACGATGGAGTCCGCCCGTGTCCGGGCGATTCCGGGAATGGCGTCGAGCTCTTCCAGGCTGCCCTCGTTGAGGAGGGCGAGCAGCTTGTTCTCCTGCGCGGTCGTGAGCGGACGCTCCTCCGGCCGGGCCTCGGCATTGGACTTGCCTCGGGTGTTTCTTGAAGCGCTTCGCGCGGGGCGCTCCTTCGCTTCCTTCGCGGATTGCGGCGACGAGGCGTCGGTCGAGACCGCAGCCCCTTGCGGTCGGGCCGGTTTCGAGTCGGCGACGGAGAAGGGAAGCAGGCCGACGAAGGCGGTGAGGGCGGCGAATCCAAGGATCGTTTTCATGTCAGTGAATGGCTGGGTGAGTTCGATTGTTCAGTGATTGAATGAACAGTAATATGAAATACATCCTTCACCCGAAATCGACAAGGAAAAAATTTGTTCAGAAGAACATTTTTTGAAAAACTCGATTCCGTTCCGAGCAAACTCGGGCTTTGCGAGTAAGTTCGCGGGGATGCAATCAACGCGCTCCGTCCATTCCGATGAAGCCGGGGGCGGACCGCTCGAGGTCTGGCGTCCCGGCGACGTGTGGTTCCGCGATCTGATCCCGGCGGATCTGCCTTGGGGAAGCGAGGACTATCTCGAAGCGGTGCCGCCGGACGCCGCCGGGGCCTACGGAGTCAAGACGGGCGGCTACGCGACCGTGGACGACCAGCGCTACGAACCGGGCGAGATCGTGGTGGTGGAGACGGAGGAGAAGCTGAGGCGCCTGCTCCCGGCCCTGGGGTCGGCCACGGATCTGATCTTCCCCTGGTACGACCGCCTCGTTCCGGCGACGCTGTTCGCCCCGCACAGCTCCCGCATCGACCTCGCGGACTACCGGCGCGACCTCTCCGGTCGCTTCATGCGGGCGCTTCTCCTCACCGCCGGCCTGCTGGTGGCCGGCTTCGCCTTCCCGGGCTTCCGGATCCTGGCGCTGCTGATGGCGACGATCTACGGGCTCTTCCCCCTGGTCGAGTCGGGCACCGCCTGGCTGCGCCGCGTCGACCGCTATTCGGTGGAGGAGCTGAACCGACGCCTCGTGAACTTCGAGTTCTTCCGCCGCTGGCTCCTGACGCGGCGCTCGCGCCTGCTCCAGGCGAGCATCGCCGTGCTGATCGCCATTTTCGTGGGACAGATCTTCGCCGGCCTGGGCCGCTCCATCGAAGCCGCCGCCCTGGTGAAGGAGCGGGTCCTCGCCGACGGGGAATGGTGGCGCATCGTGACGACCGGCCTGATGCACGGCAGCATCGTCCACATCCTCTTCAATGGGATGGCGCTCTACAGCCTCGGTCGGGTGCTGGTGGCGCTGGTGAGTCCGTCGTTGCTGAGCTGCGTCTTCCTCCTCACCGTGGCGACGGGCTCGCTGGCGAGCCTCTGGCTGGGGCCGGGAGTGCCCAGCGTGGGCGCCTCCGGGGGGATCCTCGGCTGCCTCGGCTTCCTTCTCGTGGTCACCTTCAAGTTCCATTCCGCCCTGCCGGGCTACCTGCGGTCGAGCTTGGTGCAGTCGTGCATCGTCGTGGCGATCTTCGGCTTCCTCGGGAGCGACTTCATCGACAACGCGGCGCACGCGGGAGGATTCCTCGGCGGCGTCCTGCTCGGCATGGCGGTTTCGCCCTGGCTGCGCCTCTCCCCGCCGAAGGCGCGGCCGGTCGCCCGCGTCTTCTCGGCGCTGAGCCTCGCCATCCTCGCGGCGGCGACGGCGAAGATCGCCTGGGAGCTCTGGAGCGTGGCCTCATGAACCCCGTCCGGACCCGTCACGCCGCGAGCCCCGGCGGCAAGAGGGGAAGCGCGGATGCCGCATTTCCCATGGCCTTGTTCCGATCCCCCCTTCGCCTCCTCCTGTTTGCCGGATGCCTGTTCGCCGCCTC
>CAYMMC010000522.1:0-2876 GCA_964391125.1 uncultured Akkermansia sp. | reverse complement strand
GATCTTCGACGCCCATCTTCTCATTCTGGAGGATTCGACCATCCTCAACGACGTCCACCGCATCGTCGAGGAGCAGCGGCTCTCCATCGACTGGGCCTACTACTCCGTCTCGAAACGCTACATCGACGCCCTCAGCAGGACCGACGACCCCTACCTGCGCGAGCGCGCCGTGGACATCGAGGACATCGCCAAGCGCCTCCTCCGCAATCTCCGCGGCGCCGACCGGGAGAACGGAATCCGCCCGCATCGCTCCGACACGAGGATCCTCCTCGCCCACGACCTCACCCCATCCGACACCGTGGGTCTCAACCGGGAGCAGATCCGCGGCTTCGCCACCAAGCTGGGCAGCGCCACCTCGCACACGGCGATCATGGCGCGCTCCCTCGACATCCCCGCGGTGGTCGCCCTGCACGACCTGCCCGAGAGCTTCCCCGCCGGCGAGACCGTCCTCGTCGACGGCTACTGCGGGCTCCTCATCCTCAATCCCTCCCCCGCGACCCTCGCGGAATACGAAGCCGTGCGGGAGCACGAGCGCCGCGTCCAGAAGGAGCTCGAGACCCTGCGCAACGCCGAGACCGTCACCGCCGACGGAAAGAAACTGACCCTCTCGGCGAACATCGAGTTCATCGAGGAGCTCGACAGCATCCTCGCCACGGGGGCCCGGGGCGTCGGGCTCTACCGCACCGAGTTCTTCTACCTGAGCCGACGCGAGCTGCGCGACGAGGACAACCAAGCGGAGAACTACCGCAAGGTGGCCGAGTCGATGCATCCCCACGGCGTCATCATCCGCACCCTCGACATCGGCGGCGACAAGCTCTACCCCGAGCTCTTCGAGGACCCCCAGCCGAACCCCTTTCTCGGCTGGCGGGGCATCCGGCTCAGCCTCGACCGGACCGAGGAGTTCCGGGTGCAGCTCCGCGCCGTCCTCCGCGCCAGCGCCTTCGGCAAGGTCCGCCTGATGTTCCCCTTCCTCTCGACCCTGGAGGAGCTGCGCGGGGCCAAGCACCAGCTCGAACTCGCCAAGGACGAGCTGCGCCGCCGGGGCGTCCCCTTCGACGAGGCCATCGAGACCGGCGCCATGATCGAGATCCCCAGCGCGGTCATGATCGCCGACCACCTCGCCAAGGAAGTCGACTTCTTCAGCATCGGATCGAACGACCTCATCCAATACACCACCGCCGTCGACCGGGTCAACGACCGCGTCGCCCACCTCTACCAGCCCACCCATCCCGCGGTGATCGCGATGATCCGCGAAACCATCGCGGCGGCCCACCGCAACGGGATCTGGTGCGGCATCTGCGGGGAAGTCGCCAGCGACCTCGTCCTCGTCCCCGTCTGGGTGGGCCTGGGCATCGACGAGCTCTCCGTCGGCGGCGCCCAGCTCCTCCGCACGAGGCGGGCCATCTCCCGGCTCGACTCCGCCCGCTGCGGCCGGCTCGCCGACCGGATCCTCGGATGCGGCACCTCGGCCGAGATTCGCTCGAAGTGCCTGGAGGTCGCCGGGGCGGCCTACCCCGAACTGCTTCCCTGCCCGCCGCCGGGGGATTGACGCGCCCTCCGTTTGCCTTGAAGATCGACCCTCCCACCCGAGCAGGATGCCGATACCCCCACTCCAACCCAGCCGCCGGCCCCGAACCGCCCCGCCGCCGAGACCGCCCCGCGCGCAGGCCCTCCTGCTGGCCGCCGCCTGCCTCCTCGGCGGACCCGGGACGGCCCCGGCCCTCGACCTGAAGGTGCTGACCGATCCGCGAAAGCTTTTCAAGAAAACCGTCGACGAGCTGTTGGAGACCGCCCAGGCCCCCTCCGGCCCCGGCGGCATGAGCGTCCTGCCGACCGGGGAATACGTCGTCGCCTGCCACCCCTTCTTCCAGCCCCAGTTCCGCGTCATGAAGCTGGACCGGGGCGGCCAGTGGCTCCCCTTCCCCAACGAGGCCATCAACACCCCCGGATCGGGTGCCCCCAGCCTCCTCGACTCCGTCCTCGGCATCGCCTGCGACCCGCGCGGCATCGTCTGGATGCTGGACAACGGGCGGCGCTCCGGCACCGACGCCAAGCTCGTCGCCTGGGACACCAAGCGCGACGAGCACCACAAGACCATCGTCATCGGCAGCGGCGCCCTCGCGCCCAACTCCTTCCTGACCAACCTCGTTCTCGATCCCGTGGGACCGCACGTCTACCTCTCCGATCCCGCCGACGGCATCGTCTCCGCCATCCTCGTGGTCAACACCGAGACCGGCCTCGCCCGCCGCGTCCTCCAGGGCGACCGCTCCGTGCAGAAGGACCCCGAGATCCTCCTCTCCGTGGACGGCCGCCAGATCGAGGTGCGGCGGCCCGACGGCGCCATCGCCAGCCCCCTCACCGGCGTCAGCCCCCTCGCCATCGACCGCCGCGGCGAATGGCTCTACTACGGCGCCCGCGACGGCGCCTCGCTCTACAAGATCCGCACCGAGTTCCTCACCCGCGCCGACATCACCCCCGAAGTCCTCGCCACCCAGGTCACCGGCGTCTCGCAGAAGCCGGTCTGCGACAGCATGGCCATCGACGCCAGGGGCCGCATCTACTTCGCCGACATCTCCCGCGGCTCCATCGACTACGTCGCCCCCGAGGAGAACTACCTCAACCTCCGCCTCCTCGTCCAGGACCCCCGCGTCGTCTGGCCCGGCGGCCTCCTCGTCGGTCCCGACGGACAGCTCCACTTCTACAGCAGCCAGCTCCACCGCACCCCCTTCTTCAACGGCGGCAAGGACATCACCGCCCCGCCCTTCTCCATCTTCAAGACCCGCCCCCTCCCCTCGAGCCGCTTCGGCTTCTGACCGACGCATGGCCACGATCCTGGACACGCTCAAGAAGGGCGCCGACTATCTGCAGAGGCACGG
>CAYMMC010000521.1:0-2883 GCA_964391125.1 uncultured Akkermansia sp. | reverse complement strand
AGGCGCCCGGGACGTGATCTCCAAGGCCCTCGGCAAGGCCGGCGTCATCCTCGACGAGGCCATCGCCTACCGGACCGTGCCCGAGACCGGCGACCCGACCGGCGCGGTGAAGCGCTTCCGCGAGGAGGGGGCCGACCTGATCACCTTCACCAGCGCCTCGACCGTGGAATGCTTCCTCGACCTCGGCCTTTCCATCCCCGACGGCTGCAAGATCGCGAGCATCGGGCCGGTCACCTCCGAGGCCCTCGTCGAGAACGGCTACCAGCCCGACATCGAGGCGGAGAGCCACGACATCCCCGGCCTGGTCGAGGCAGTGGTGAAACTGGCGAAGGCGTGAGTCCCGGCGGACCATGGGCCCCGCCGAGAAACGGCTCGTCGGCATTGTCCCGGGCGCTCCGGCGCTGCTGGCGATCCCCCATCTGATCTGCTTGCTCCCGACCGCGCGGAAGGGGCGATGGCAAAGTGGAGCGGGCTCCACGACCGAGGAGCAACGAAGCCAAGCGGTAAAAGGGCCGCAGCCCGCGGGGTCGTTCCAAAACACTCCCGGCAAAGCCGCTGGTTCCGCGACCAAAAACAAACCAAGATTTCTCATTGCGGGGTTTTCCAACAGTCTCCTAACCGGTGCCGAAACTTGGAGCGCGCCACCTCTCGAAGCGGTCGGCCCACACAAGGATCTGGAGATCGTGATTCACCGAAAAGGGCTGGACTCCCCCGTCCGTTTCTCTAGAATCGGCGAAGGCCGTAGAACGCCTTGCTTCTTGGAACCCGCCTTCTTGGAACCCGCCTTCCGGCAAGCAAAGGGCCGATCTCGACGCATGAACGACGACGCTCCCCGACCCGACGCCCCCCATCTGAGCGGCATGGGCCGCGCGGCCTTCGACTCGGCCCTCGATCCGTCCCCCGACGCCTCCTGGGAGCCGCCGACGCCCGAAGCCCTGCAGCGTCTCCTGCCCCAGTACGAGATCTCCGGCCTCCTCGGCCGCGGGGGCATGGGGGCCGTCTACCGGGGCCGCCAAATCCATCTCGACCGCGACGTGGCCATCAAGCTGCTGCCCGAGGTCTTCGTCCGCAGCGGCGACGGGATGAACTACGCCGCCCGCTTCGAGCAGGAGGCCCGCGCCATGGCGAGGCTGGACCATTCCGCGATCGTCCCCGTCTACGACTTCGGGAGGACGGAGCAGGGCCAGCTCTACTTCGTGATGCAGTTCGTCGACGGGATGGACATCCATCAGTATCTCAAGCACCACGGCGGGCGGCTGCCGCAGCGCGAGGCCCTCGCCATCGTCGCCCATGTCCTCGACGCGCTCGACTACGCCCACGGAAACGGCATCGTCCACCGCGACATCAAGCCCGGCAACATCCTGCTCAACCGAGAAGGGCGGGTGAAGATCGCCGATTTCGGCCTCGCCAAGCACGTCGGCTCCGTCGGCGACTCGGTCGCGACCCTGACGATGAGCAACGTGGCGGTGGGCACGCCGGATTTCGTCGCGCCCGAGGCCCTCGATCCGGACGCCCGGCCCGACCATCGCGCCGACCTCTACGCGGTGGGGGTGATGTTGTACCAACTGCTCACCGGTCGCATTCCGCGGGGGAGCTTCCGACCTCCCTCGCAGGTGGCGCCCGGCATCGATCCCCGTCTCGACGAGATCGTGGAGCGGGCCACCCAAAGCGATCCGGCGGATCGCTATCCATCGGCGGCGGCGATCCGCGCCGATCTCGACGCCATTTTCAGCCAAGCCCTGCCGAAGGCCGACGCGCCGCCCGCAGCGGAGGACAAGGCCGCCTCCCCGAGGTCGAAGACGCCGCTCTACGCCGGGATCGGCCTCGCCGCCGCCGTGGTGGCGGGTCTGGCGCTGTTCTTGGCGGGTCGCCCCGGCGGACCGGAAAGCGGCGCGGGCGGAGCGCCGTCGGCACCGTCCGCCGAAGCGCCCGAGAGGCCGGGCCTGTCGGACGAACCCGCTTCCGAAGACGCGGGAGGTCGCATGGGCGCCCTGCCCGTGGCTTCGGCGGAGCGGCCGAACGAAGCGGAGCCGCCGGCCATCGCCAAAAAACCGGACGTGCCCCCCTCCGAAAGCACCGGCAGGATGCCGGTGCCACAGGAGGAACCCGCGCCCGCCTCTGTCGCATCCGCGACCGAACCCTCTCCCGAGCCCAAACCCGAGCCTGTCTCCGCTCCAAAACCCGCCCCCGCCCCCGTCGTCGTGGCCGAGGCCGCTCCCGCCCCGGAGCCTGCCCCCGCCCCCCTCCAGCCCGATCTCGCCCAGCGCCTCGGAGCCTACCTCGCGGCTCGGCGCGAGCAGGTCGACGCCCTGGCCGGGCAATACCTGCGCGGCCTCGACGGCAAGCTCAACGACGCCGCCGACGCCGGAAACCTTCCCCTGGCCACCGCCTACCGCGAGGAAAAAGCCCGTGTGGGAAGCTTGCGCAGCGCTCTCGCCGAGACGACGGAGGACGTGGCGGCAGAGGTGGGGCGGGTGTCCTCCCTGCCCGGATTGGCGGAGGACGCCCCCGAAGGGCTGGCCGCCCTGCGCCAGGTGTGGGAGAGCGAGCGCGCAAAGATCCGCGAGGATCTCGACGGCAAGCTGGTGCAATCCCTGCAGGCGCTCGAAGGCGATCTGACCCGCCAGCGCCGCTTCGACGAAGCCCAGGCCGTTTTGGCCTACCGCGAGACGCTGGCGACCGACGCCGGAGCTGTGGGGCAGGCGTCCCGCCTGTCCCCGGAGGAGGACCCGACGAAATCAGGCGGAGCACCCGCCCTGCAGGCCACCAAGGAGCAGCCCTTCGAGAACAGCCTCGGCATGAAATTCGTGCCGGTGCCGGGGACCGACGTGCTCTTCTGCATCCACGAGACGCGATACCGGGACTACGCCGCCTACGCGGAGG
>CAYMMC010000520.1:0-2888 GCA_964391125.1 uncultured Akkermansia sp. | reverse complement strand
TCCCGAGCAGGGCGAAGAAGAGATCGTTGACCACGACGATCTGGCCGGAGAGGTCCTCGACGAGGAATCCGTTGTTGGTGCTCTCGATGGCGGCCTGGAGGCGGGCGTTGGCGCGCTCCAGTTCGGACTGGCTCTGGTGGAGGCTCTCGGTGCGCGAGGCGACGAGCTTCTCGAGCCCGTTCCGGTGCTCGGCGAGCTCCCGCACCATCCGGTTGAACAAGACGGCGAGGTCCTTGGTCTCCGAAGACCCTTCCTTTTCGTCCGCCCTGACGGCGAGGTCTCCTGCGGCGACGAGGTCGGCGACCGCGCCGATGTTCTCGAGGGGACGCGAGATCCGACGCGAGAGAAAGGCGGCGAGCGACATGGCCACGAACATCATGCCGAGCGCCGCGGCGACCAGCGCCAGGGCGGCGTGGCGGGCCACCGCGGTGGCTTCCTCCAGCGGCTTCATGGCGAGGACGATCCAAGGGGAGTCGAGCTTGGTGACCGTCCCGGAGAGCACTTCGCTGGCATAGAGGTAGGACACGCCGTCGGGTGCGGTGTAGATGCCGGTCCGCTGGTCGAACCAGTGCTTCGGCGGCGCCTCCGGATCGAATTTCTCCAGGAGCGACGAATGGTCGCCTCCGGAAAGCGTGTTTCCAAGCTCGTCGAGGAGGTAGACGAGATTCCCCTTGCCGATGGAAGTCTCGTCGAGCACCGAGAGAATGCGGGTGAAGGACAACCTCGCCTTGACGACGTGGTGCGGAGCGGAGGAGTCGTTCTCGTCGTCCGCCTCGATCGGCAGGTAGACGGTGAGGTAGAGCCCGTCCCTGCCCAGCGCTCGCTGGGGATGGGAAACGGTGATCTTCCCGTCCAGCGCGCTGCGGAACCAGTCGCTGTATTCCCGGAAGGCCGGGTGCTCCTCGGCGGTGGATCCGATCAGGAAGCCCTCTTCGTCGTAGAGGCTGATGTCGGTGTAGATCTCGAAGATGCGCACGAGGCGGTGCATCTCCCTGAGCTTCGATCCGATGTCGCTGTCGGGATCGGAGAAGAAGGGGTTGCTCTGGAGGGAGCTGAGCTCCCGGGCCGTTCGGTCGGTCACCTCGGCGATGAGCCGGCCGAGCTGCACCGAGGTTTCGGTCAGCTTCTCCGCCTCCTGCTGCCGCAGGTTCCGGCTCAGGATCGTCCCGAGCGGCACCAGCACGACGACGAGGGGCACGAGGCCCGTGAGCGCCATGGAGACGAGGAGCCGGTTGCGGATGGTCGACATCATGCTGGACGGGGTGGAGGCAGGGGATCCGCTCTAGTGGACGAGGCGGATTTCCGGGAAAAGGAGGGCGGGATGCGCCAGGACCACGGCGCGCTCCGGAAAGCCCGTCATGCCGTTGCTGCGATTGCCGGAAATGATGCGGAGAAGGGCCTGGTGAACGTGCCTCTCGGCGTTCGGGCCGAAGTGGACGAAGCGGCATTGGCTCATCGTCGGCTCCGGCGGGTAGAGCACGGGATGGCCTTGCAGGGAAGGGGCCAGCTTGCGCCGGGCTTCGGGATTCGGACTCGCGTAGAACAGGGTCTCGGTCGTCCTGGCCGAGACCTCGGGGGAAGTCATGAAGCGGATGAACTCCTGGGCGAGCTCGGGGGAGGAGGCGTTGCGGGTCAGGGCGAAGCTGTCGACCCAGAGGAGGGCGCCCTCTTTCGGCAGGACGACGTCGATGCCGGCGTTCCTCGAGGCCCGGGCGAGGGCGTCGCCGCTGTAGGTGACGATCAGGTCGAACTCGCCCGCCTCGAGGGCGTCCAAGCCGGAGTTGAGTTCCTTCATGTGTTCGACGAGCTTGGGGAAGCGGCGGGCGATGAGGGTCGCCGCCTCGTCGATCTGCTCCTTGGTGGCAGTTGCCGGATCGTGGCCGAGGGAGAGGAGGGCGAGCCAGACGAGGTCGGTCGGCTCGTCGAGCAGTGCGATTCTCAGATCCTCCCGCCAGAGCAGGTTCCAGCTGGGCTCGAGATCCCGGAGGATCTCGGGCCGGCCCGCCAGGACGGTCAGCCCCCAGAGATAGGGGACTGAGCGGGAGGCTCCGGCGGCGGCGGGGCTGAGGAATTCCTCGGTCTTCTTGGGGGCCGCCTTCAAGAGGGCGGGGTCGAGATCTCCGAGAAGCCTGAGGTCGTCCAGGCTCCGGATCGTCTGTTCGTCGGCCACGACCAGGTCGAATTCGGCGGGGCGCGAGGCGAGGGCCTGCTTGAGCTGCTCGCTGTTCGCCACTTCGGTGACGACGAGTTTCGCGCCGTGCTCCCGCTCGAAGCGCGCCACGGCTTCGGGCATCAGGTAGTCCTCCCAGATGAGCAGCGAGATCCGGGGCTTTGCCTCCTGCTCGCGCACTTTGTCGAAGACTTTCTTCAGGCCCTGGTTGACGGCGCGCTGGCGTTCGGGTTCCGTCTGCGCTTCGTGGCGGCAGCGGGCCATGGTCTCCTCGTCGAGATAGAGGGTGGGATCTTCCAAGATCTCTTTGCTGAGGAAAGCGCGGGCCGAGCGATTGGTGGACGCGGACCAGAGCGCGTTGGAATTGGCCGCCGCGATTTCCGGCTGGCAGAGGTGGTCGAGAAACAGATGCGCCGCCTCCTGATTCGTGGACTCGCGCGGGATCATGAAGCTGTCGAGCCAGAGGGGCGCCCCTTCCTGGGGGATGAAATAGGCGATGTTCTCCTCCTCTTCGGCGAGGACGGCGGCGTCGCTGCTGTAGGTCATCCCGATCCAGCATTCGCCGGAGAGCAGCTTGTCCCGGACTTCGAAGACATCGACGAAGCGGGAACCGAGGCGCCCGGCCTGGTCGAGGAGCCGCGCCGTCGCGGCTTCGAGTTCGGCGGGGTCCTGCGAGTTGAGATCCCGACCGTCCGCGAGCAAGGCGGCGGCGAACACG
>CAYMMC010000519.1:0-2890 GCA_964391125.1 uncultured Akkermansia sp. | reverse complement strand
GAAAGGCACGGTCCGGAATGCCGCGGCGACGCCCGACTTGCCGCGCGAGCCGAGCGGCCCTCGCCTCGTGGCGGGTCCATCCATCGCAATCCTCCCCCCGATGGGATGGAGACTGCCGGATCGACCGAACTTCGACCCTCTCCCCGGCTGTGCCGGGAGCTATCGGAAAACGAGCGCGGCCTGTCGGACCATTCCGGTCGGCCACTTGCGGCGCTTCGTCTTTCCTAGGCCCTCCGGCGGGCCCTACAGGATCGTCTCGACGAACTCGGTCGGGACGAAAGTCTTGAAGTCCTCGGCCCTTTCGCCGATGCCGATGAAGCGGGTCGGGACGCCGAGCTCGTGGCGGATGGCGACGACGCTGCCCCCCTTGCCGGAGCCGTCGAGCTTCGTCACGATCACGCCGTTCAAGTCGAGGGCGGACTGGAACTCGCGGGCCTGGGAGACGGCGTTCGACCCGGTGGTGGCGTCGACCACGATCCAGCGCTCCTGCGGCGCGGTCTCGTCCTGCTTCGCGAGGGTGCGGCGGATCTTCTTCAGCTCCTCCATCAGGTTGTGCCGGGTGTGGAGCCGCCCGGCGGTGTCGCAGATCAGGTAGCCCGCGCCACCGGCGATGGCCTTCTGGTGGGCGTCGAAGCACACCGCCGAGGGATCGCCCTGGTAGTGGGTCGAGACCACGGGCACGTCGATGCGCTCGCCCCAGATCTTGAGCTGCTCGATGGCGGCGGCGCGGAAGGTGTCGGCGGCGGCGAGGACGACGCCGTGGCCCTGCCGCTTGAGGAACTGGGCCAGCTTCGCGACGGAGGTGGTCTTGCCGACGCCGTTGACGCCCGCCACGAGGATGACGGTGGGCTTTCCAGGAGGGCCGGGAGGCGGCGGCGGCGGCGCCTCGCCGAGGATGGCGGCGATCTCCTCGCGGCAGGCGGCGGCGGCGGAGTCGGCGTCGATCTTGCCCTTGCGGCGCAGGCGGTCCACGATCTCGGTGGCGAGACGCACGCCAAGGTCGCCGCCGACGAGCGTCTCCTCGAGCTCGTCCCAGTCGACTTCCTTGCCCCGGAAGCGGTTGATGATCGATTGAAAAAGTCCCATGGGTCAGGGTTTCAGGATGCGGTCGAGGATGCCGTTGACGAAGCGGGGCGACTCTTCCGTGCCGAAGCGCTTCGCAATCTCGATGGCTTCGTTGATCGCCGCCTGCGGCGGAATGTGGTCGGAGAAGAGGATCTCGTAGGCGCCGAGGCGGAGGATGTTGCGGTCGACGGCGGCGAGACGGTGGAAGGCGTAGTTCTCGAGCCGGGTCCGGATGGACGAGTCGATCTCCCCGAGGTGGGCCGCGACGGCGCGGATCAGAGTCTCGGCGAACTCGCGCAGGGCGGGCTTCGCCTCGCGCAGGGCCCAGAAGGCGGCGAGACGGTCGGGGGAGGCGTCGACGACGGCGCCCTGGGTCTCGTTGGCGTAGAGAAACTGCACGGCGGCCTCGCGGCCGTCACGGCGCGGTGACGGCGCTTTCTTTTTCGGTTTGAGATCCCTGGGAGGGGGGGAATCCATCGGAGCGGAGGAAGGTTTCGCGACCGTCGCGAAGGACGACGATCTGGCATTCGATCCCTCGCCGATTGCGAATGAATTGCAAGCCCTCCTTTGGTCCCAGCAGGACGACGGCGGTGGCGAGGCTGTCCGAAGTGGTGGCGTCGGGGGCGATCACGCTCGCGCCGACGCGCTCGGTCAGGCCGAGGCCGGTCTTCGTCGAGACGATGTGCGAGTAGCGCACTCCCCCGTGCTCGAAGTAGCGCCGCGTGTCGCCGGAGGTGGAGATGGCCTGGTTCACGAGCGTCACGGTCTGGAGGTCCTTCGGATCGCGGCCGACCTCCAGCGTCTCGATGCCGATGCGCCAGCCCGCCTCGCCGGGAGGCGGATCGCCCACGACGATGTCGCCGCTGCCGGCGACGAGGGAGCGGGGGAATCCGGCCTCCCTCAGGATCGCGAGGGCTTGGTCGGCGGCGTAGCCCTTGGCGATGGCTCCAAGGTCGAAGAGCATCCCCTCGGTCTTCTTCGCGATGGTGCGCGCCTCTGGATCGAGGACGAGAAGGTGGAAGCCGGTGCGGGCCTTGGCCGAGGCGATCTGCTCCGGCGCGGGGAGGGCGTCGTTCTTCCGGCTCAGGCGCCAGAGACGGATCAGGGGGCCGGCGGTGATGTCGAAGGCGCCGGCCGTCTCCTCCGCGAGCCGCCCGGCCTTCTCGAAGAGGAGGAAGAGATCCTCGCCCACGGGCACCGCCTCCCCGACGGGAGCCTTGGCGAGGGCGTTGAGTTCCGATTCCGGCCGGTAGTCGGAGAGCGCCGCGTCGATGGCGGCGATGCGGGCGAAGGCTTTCCGGCTCAAGAGGGTCAGGTCCTGCTCCCGACCCTCTTCGGTCCAGGCGCGAATGGTGAATTCCGTGCCCATGTGGGGTTCGGAAAAGGTCAGGAGGCGCCAGTCCGAGGCCACGAGCGCATCCGAGAAGCCAAGCAGCAGAAAGATGGAAAAGAGGGCCCTCATTTCTGAAAATCAGGGGATCACGTCGTTGTCCTGCTGATGCATCGCTCCGGTGTTCCATGCCTCGAACATGTCGTCCTCGCTCGGGATGGCGAGGGGGCGGACGAGGCGAAAACCGATCCAGAGCCCGTCGGTCAGCCACCATTGGCTTTTTGGGGGTTCGGGATCCTGCATGTTCCAGTGGGGGCGGGAGTAGTGGCGGCGGGCGCTGCGGAGCTCCTCCGGCGGATCGTACCAGGAGCCGCCGCGGGCGACGCGGGGATAGAGCTGCTTCGCGCGGATCCAGGGGTCTTTCCCATCTCCGCGGAGGAAGGAGGTGTAGCCGTCGAGGCACCATTCCATGACGTTGCCGTGCATGTCGTGGAG
>CAYMMC010000518.1:0-2890 GCA_964391125.1 uncultured Akkermansia sp. | reverse complement strand
CGGCCCCGTCGACCACCTCCCTGCGGAAGGCGTCGACTTCGCGCCCCCCCGCGGCGGCGAGGTCGACGCCCGCGCCGCGATGTTCGCCGACTCCCCGCTCTGGTTCGACGTCTCCTCCGACGGCGTCGCGCTCGTCTCGAATCCGCAGGAGGCGGAGCTCTTCCAGCTCTTCACTTTCGGGGCGGGCGGAAACGAGGCCGCCACGCCCGCCTGGGCCGATCAGGCCTACGAGATCTCCCTGCAGGGCCTTTTTCCCGACCCCGACGCCTTCGGAACGCTCTGCGACGCCTCCGAGCCGGAGGATTTCGTCCGCCGCTTCCTCGAAGTGCTCGGCTCCGCGCTGAAGGACGGCGGCCTCGGAGAGGGCGGAACTGCGCTCCCCCTGATCCGCTGGCAGCCCGGGGAGGACGGGAACTCGGCGAGGGTCCAGCTCCTCGCCCTGCTCCTCGCCGACGAGGAGCGCTTCGAGGCGCTCCGCCGCGACCGCTCGGGCGGGCTCGGCTTCATCTTCGAGGACTCGGAGGTCCGGGCCCGCGGCGCGCGCGAGGCGATCACCGCCCTCGTCCTCCTCGGCGTGACCTTCGGATCGGTCGCCAAGGCCGACGCGGGGATCTTCAAGAACTCCTCCAAGAGCAAGGAGATGCGAGTGCGGCAAGTCTCGAAGCAATCGGCGGTGCGCCGGACCAAGGCGCCGGTCCGGACGCCGCAGCAGTCCGGCTGGCAGGATGTCCACCGCGACGCCTACGTGAACCGCGACCTCCTCGCCGCGCGAAAGGACGGGCAGAGGAAAGTCGTCATCGACATCTCCAAGCAGCGCGCCTACCTGCTCGTGGACGGCAAGGTCGCCATCGACACCGCCGTCTCCACCGCCCGCTCCGGGAAATACACGCCGAGGGGGGAGTTCAAGATCACCGAGCGGGTCCGGTCGGGCAAGATCTCCACGATCTACGGCTGCGCCCTGCCCTACTGGCAGCGCCTCGACCAGAGCGCCATCGGCCTGCACGTCGGCGACTTGCCGGGCTATCCCGCCTCCGCCGGCTGCATTCGCCTGCCCGAATCGGTCGCCCCGATCCTCTTCGAGAACACCGCCAACGGAGTGACGGTGCAGGTCGTCGATTCCTGGAGCGGTCCCGCCCCGCAGGCCGGGCCGATGATCGTGGCGCAGGTGGTGCCGCCGCAGGCGGGAGGCTGACCGGACTCACTGCCCCGCGATCTCCTCCAGGCGCGCCTCCATCTCCGCGGCGAGCAGGCTTTCGCGCTCCGACAAGTCCGCGGTCTCGCCGGGATCGCTCTCCAAGTCGAACAGCTGGAGCCGGGGCACCTCCGTGGTCGCCAACGGCGCCTCGACCACGACGTGGCGGGCCTTCCCGGAGCGGTGGCGCACGAGCTTCCACTTGCCCGACCGGAATCCGTAGTTGCCGGAGCGGCCGTTGTCCTGCTGCACCAGCTCCGAACGCCCTCTCGCCCCCGCTTCGCCCAGCAAGGCCCCCGAGACATCCACCGAATCGATTGGCCCCACGAGATTCCCGGCCACCCCGGCGGGCAGGCTGGCCCCCGTCAGGGCGGCGAGGCTCGCGTAGAGATCGATCGTCGAGACGACCTCGTCCGACAGGCCCGGCGCGACGGTTCCCTTCCAGCGGACGATGAAGGGCGTCCGCGTCCCGCCTTCGTAGACGCTGTATTTTCCGCCCTTGAAGGGGCCGGCGGCGCGGTGCCCGCCGACCTTTTCGAGCGCTCCGTCGGCGTAGCCGTCGTCCAGGACGGGGCCGTTGTCCGAGCACAGGATCACGAGGGTCTCCTCCGCGATCCCGAGGCGGTCGAGGGCCGACGTCAGCTCGCCGACGCACCAGTCGAACTGGACGATGCTGTCGGTGCGGAACCCGTGCGGCGTGCGTCCCTGGAAGCGCTCGTGCGGCATTCTCGGCACGTGCGGATCGCTCGAGGCGAAGAAGAGGAAGAAGGGGCCGTCCCGGTTCTCCTCCATCCACGCCACGGCGCGCTTCACCCATTCGTCGGCGAGGTCCTCGTCGCGGAAGCGGGCTTTTTCTCCGCCGGTGTAGAAGCCGATGCGCCCGATGCCGTTGTGGATCGTCCCGTTGTGCCCGTGGGTCCAGTCCATCCGGAGCGCGTCGCGATGGGTCAGGCCGGTGGGATGGTCCGGCGAGGGCGGCTCCTTGTGGACCCGGATCGGGTCGGCGGGATCGAGGCCGAGGACGCGGCGGTCCTCCACGTAGACCTGCGGCACCCGGTCGTTCGTCGTCGGAAGGAGGAAGCAATGGTCGAAGCCGATGTCCAGCGGTCCGGGCGAGATTTCGCCGTTCCAGTCGGGTCCGTCGGGACCGCCGAGGCCGAGATGCCATTTCCCCACCACCGCCGTCCGGTAGCCGACGGTCTTCAGCATCGCCGGGAGCGTCGGCGTGCCGGGCAGGACGATGGCCGGGGCGGCCGGCGGCGCGATGCCCGTCCCCTTCGTGCGGAAGGCGTAGACGCCGGTGAGCAGCGAGTAGCGCGTCGGCGTGCAGGTCGAGGCGCTGCTGTAGCCGCTGGTGAAACGGAGCCCCTCGGCGGCGAGCCGGTCGATGTGGGGCGTTTCGTAGGTCGCGGCCCCGTAGCAGGAGAGATCGCCATAGCCAAGGTCGTCGGCCATGACGACGACGACCTTGGGCCGGCGGAGTTCGGCGGACGAGACCGTGGCAAGGCCGAGGAGGCAGAGACAGGCAAGGAGGCACTTCATGGCAGCGGCCATGCTAAGAGACTGTTGAAAAACCCCGCAATGAAAAATCTTGGTTTGTTTTTGGCATGGACGCCAGCGGCTTCGCCGACGGCGGTCTGGAGCGGCCCTGCGGGCGGCGGCCCCTTGATCCCGCCTTCGGCGCGCTCTGCGGAGAGC
>CAYMMC010000517.1:0-2891 GCA_964391125.1 uncultured Akkermansia sp. | reverse complement strand
CCTCGATCGATTCTCCGCCGGAGCCTGCGCCCCCCTCGCTTGCTTCCGCCCCTCCGCCGCTCGATTCCTCGATGGACGAAGACTTCCTCGACGGACTGCCCCTTCATCCGCTCCACGAAGGCTCGTTTGGAAAGCTCCTCGCGCAAAATCCGGCGGATCCGGCGCCCGAGTCCGCCGTCTCGCCCCCGCCCATGCCGGCCGGGCCGACGCCCTCCTCCGACCGAATGGACGCGTCCTTCGAACGGATGATGGCCGATGCGGACCCGGCGCCAGCCGGTGGATCGAAGGCCACCCTCATCGCGATGGTCGCCGCCATCGTCATCGTGGCCATCGTCGCCACCGTGGGGATCATCCTGGTCGTCAACTCCTTCGGCGGCGGCTGGGATCCCGCGGAAGACTACGCCAAACAGGCCGAGTCCGAGCCCGATGCGTCCTCGGCGAAGAAATCCGCCGTGTCGATGCCGAGGATCCCCACCTCCTCGGAAACGGCGAACGCCCCCGACCTCTCCCAGGAGGACGCTCCCGCCGTCATCGACGCCCCCGCGATCTCCCGCGACGAAGCGGCGAGGCCCGCGCCAGGCGACGCCCCGGCCATGTCCTTCGACGAGAAGGCGAGCCAGGCGGTGAACGCAACCCGCGGCGCTTCGGTCATCGGCGCACCCAGCCTGGACTTGGTCGAATCCCCCTTGGGCGACTTCACCAGAGCCCAGGGGGCCGGAGCCGCCCCGACCGAGTCCGAAACCACGCCGCCCGCGGCGGAGCCCTCCTCCCCGGCCCCGTCTTCCGAGGAGGCGCCTCCCGGCGAGGATCCCGCCGCCAAGTCCGCCACCCCGATGGCGAAATCCGACCCGAACTACAACCCCCCCGACTCCTTCGCCGCGCCGGGTCCCGACGACAAGAGCACCCTCGGCAAGACGCACGACGTCATCGACGCCTTCCTCCGCGCCCCGGATCCGGCGACCCGGGTGAAATACACCTACAACGGCGACAGCCTGCGTCCGGCCATCGAGGACTATCACCAGAAGTGGCCCTACCAGCGCTTCGGGCGCTACTCGCTGCAGCTCTACCAGATCGAGACCGACGCCACCCTGGGCGGCCCCTACTGGGTCTTCATCGTCTCGACCAGCGATTCGGAGGAGGGCTTCCCCCTCATCGTCCGGATCGAAAGCGGCCTCCTCAAGGTCGATTGGGAGATCTTCGCCGAGTTCTCCGACCGGCACTTCCTGCGCTTCCGCGACGGGACGATGACGCCTCCCGCGACCTTCCGCCTCATCATCGAGCGCTTCTCCGACTACTACGGCAGCGACCGCGACGCCTTCGAGGACCTCGGCGACCACTACGTCTACCAAGTGAACCCGCCCTACGGCGACCTCAACGAGTTCTCCGAGTTCGTCTTCGTGAAGAAGGACTCCGCCGTCGCGAAGGAGCTCGACGCGCTCGTCAAGCTCGGCGACGACCCCCTCGCCGTCGTCGTCGCGCTCGACCAGAAGCCCTTCGCCCACGGGGTGAAGCACATCGTCGTCACGGAACTGGTGACGGAGGGCTGGTTCCGCTGAGGCGGGCGGCGGGGACACCATGGAGCTCGCGATCGACCGCTTCATCCGCCACCTCGCGGTGGAGAAGGGCCTTTCCGACAACTACCAGCTCTCGGTCCGGCAATCCCTCGAGGCCTTCGCCGCCTGGCTGGAGAAGGAGCACGGCCTCGACGATCCCGCCGCCGTCGAGCTGGCCCACCTCACCGACTACCTCGCCCATCGCCGGTTGAAGGACCGCCTCGCCGCCTCCAGCGCCCGCGTCCAGCTCGTCGCGCTGAAGATCTTCTTCCGCCACCTCGCCGCCAGGGGCCTCGTCGCGGCCGATCCGGCCGAGCCCATCGACGCGCCGAAGCTGGAGCGGCGCCTGCCCGACACGCTCAACGAGCCGGCCGTGGCGCGCCTGCTGGAATCCATCGACGACGAGCTTCCCCTGGCCCGGCGCGACCGGGCCATGCTCGAGCTGATCTACGCCAGCGGCCTGCGCGTCTCCGAACTCGTCGGCGCGAGACTGGAGAACCTCTTCCTCGAGGAGGGCGCGGGCGCCCTCCGCGTCACCGGCAAGGGATCGAAGACGCGCATCGTGCCCGTGGGCTCGGCCGCGCGCGAGGCCCTCGCCGCCTACCTCGAAGGCGAAAGACCCGCGCTGGTGAGCCGCCGCAGCGGCAGCGAAATCTTCCTGTCGAACCGGGGCGGGAGGCTCACCACCGCCCGGGTCTGGCAGATCGTGAAGGAGCGGGCCCGCCTCGCCGGGATCGAGTCGAGGGTCTATCCCCACCTCCTCCGGCATTCCTTCGCGACCCATCTGCTCGGCAACGGAGCCGACCTGCGCGTCATCCAGGAGCTGCTCGGCCACGCCGACATCGCGACGACGCAGATCTACACGCACGTCGACCAGAAGCGGCTCCGCGACGTCCACCGCCGCTTCCATCCTCGGGGATGAGGCCTGGCCTTGTCTCCGCCGGGCCGACGCGCGGCGAAGGGAGTCACCGGGGCGTCGCCCGCGGCCAGGCCAGAGGCACGCCGTCCTTGCTCAGGAGGCTCTGGAACTCGCGCCGCAGCGCGGCGTTCCGCCGGACCTCCCGCGGCGGCGACTTCTTCGTGGCGCAGAACGCCGCCAGCGCGCCGACGGCCTCGCCGATGTTCCATTCGACCGGATGCAGGCGGTAGCAGCCGTTGGTGATGTGCGTCGTCCCCAGGTTCTTGCAGGCGGGGAAGAGGTTCTCGACCCGCCGGGGCAGGAGGGCGCCGAGCGGGATCTGGAAGTGCAGCGAGCCGATGTCGCTGTAGTTGTCGCCGCCCGTTCTCGGATGCAGGTCGATCCGGTAGCTGCCGATGCCCACCGAGTCGGGGAAGGGC
>CAYMMC010000516.1:0-2894 GCA_964391125.1 uncultured Akkermansia sp. | reverse complement strand
CGGGGAGGTCGGTGTGGCGGTGGTAGTCCGGGTCGGCGAGCCCGCTGCCCCAGACGACCATCGAGTTGTGCAGCAGCGAGTTCCCGTCCACGTCCTTGCGCGACTGGAGCTGCTCGAGGAAGTAGGCGAACTGCCGCGAGTAGAAGAGGTCGATCTTGGCGAGCTTGTCGAGGGATTCGGTGTTGCCCTGGTGGTGCGAGATGTAGTGGTGGCCGTCGGGGACGCCGATCTCCTTGAAGCTGCGGTTGCTGCCGTCGTGGGCGAGGAGGAAGGTGGCGACGCGGGTGGAGTCGGTCTCGAAGGCGAGCACGAGCATGTCCATCATCAGGCGGATGTGCTCCTCGAAGCTGCCGGGGACGCCCGCGGGCGCCTCCACGCCGGGATCCTCCGGCAGGCCGAAGCGCTCGGCCCTTTCGATGCGGCGCTCGATCTCGCGCACCCCGGTCATGTATTCGTCGAGCTTGAGCTGGTCGTTGCGGCCCAGCTCCCGGTTGAGCGCCTTGGCGTCCTCCAGGACGAAGTCGAGGATGGAGCGCTGGCGCCGGTTGCGCAGGGCGAAGCTCTTCTCCCGCTCGCCCTTGGGCCCCGCCCCGAAGAGGCGTTCGAAGACGTGGCGGGGGTTCGATTCGGGCGTCATCGGCGTGGTGTCGGAGCGCCAGGAGAGGTTGAACTGGTAGGCGCAGGAGTAGCCCGAGTCGCAGATTCCGCTCTTGCGGATGCCGTCGCAGGAGAGTTCCAGCGAGGGGAAGCGGGTCTTGTCGCCGATGGCGTTGGCGATGACCTGGTCCACCGAGATGCCGAGCTTGATGTCGGCGCCGGCGGTCTTGCGGGGCCGCGTGCCGGTGAGGAAGGTGGCGTTGGCGCGGGCGTGGTCCCCGGCGCCGTCCTGGCCCCCGGTGCCGTTGAGGTGGGCGAGGTTGCCGAAGAGGTGGAGATGCTCCTTGAACTTCGCGTAGGGCTCGTGCGTCGCGGCCAGGGCGAAGTCGGATCCCGTGCCGGGGGTGGCCCACTTCTCCATGTTCATCCCGTTCGGCTTGTAGAGGAAGGCGGTCCGCAGCGGCGCCCCGGTCGCGGTGGTGGCGAGGCCTTTCGCGGCGTCCTTGGCGACGGCGGCGTTGAAGAAGGTCTCGAAGGACGGCAGGGCGACGGCGGCCCCGAGGCCCTTGAGGAATGCGCGGCGGTTGTGGGTCATGATGGGGAGGGGAGGCTGGGGGAGGAGGGATCGTGGCCTCCGACAAGCTAAGCCAGGCTCCCGCTCGAACAAATCACGCATTCGAGGGCCGTGGGGCGCCGCGGTCGGGCCATGGGCGGGAGAGAGGGGGGCTGCGAAGTTCGAGGGGTTTTCGCTGGTCTTGGCGCCCTGCGGCGGATACGATCCGTCCATGGTCGACCAAGTCCGCGAGCACCTCCGCATCCTTTCGATCTTCCATTTCGTGGTCGGCGGGATCGGCTATCTGGTTTCCCTGTTTCCCGTCATCCACCTGGTTTTCGGAATCACCTTTCTCCTCGTGCCGGAGAGGATGCCGGGGATGGCCCCGCCGATTCCGTCGTCCGAGGCCCTCGAGTCGCCGGGGCCCGCCGGCCCGAGTCCGGTCCAGCCGCCGGGAGACGTCTTCCCCGCCCGGCTCTTCGGGCTCCTGTTCACGATCGTCCCCGCGATCCTCATCGTTTCGGGCCTGGTCGTCTCGACCCTGATCGTCGTGGCGGGGAGGCGGCTGGCCGCCCATCGTTCGCACACCTACTGCCTGGTCGTGGCGGGGATCGAATGCCTGTTCATGCCCTTCGGCACCGTGCTGGGGGTCTTCACGATCCTGACCTTGCTCAAACCCGAGGCGAGGCAGTGCTTCGGGCTGCCGGTGGCGGGTGGGGATGGGGCGACGGCCTAGCCATGCCTCATGGCGGCGTTTCGGAGTTCTTGGTTTGGAATGATCGCGCGTTTGAACGCCCCCTCGGGAGGATTCCGCGGGCATCTCGTGTGCTTGGGGGCGTTCGTCGTTTTCTCCGCCGCCCCGGCCGGCTTGGTCGCGGCCGATCCGCCGGACAGCGCGATGCGAGAGGCGCTGGCGGCGCTCGAGTCGGCCCGCTTGGGCGAGGCGGCGGAGCGGATCCGGGGGAACGAGAGGCTGATGGAGTCCCCGCTCGCCCTCTCCCTCCTCGGACAGATTCTGGAATGCGAAGGCCGCGAGACGGAGGCGCTCGAAGTCTATCTTCTCCTGAATGCCCGAGCCGACCGGGGCTATCCGAGCGATTGGATTCACGGGTTGATTCGGGAGAACTGGTTTTCTCCCTCGGTTCCCGCCATCGTTCCGCGGAGCGACGCCGCCTTTGTGGGGCCCCGCTTGGTCGCCCTCGCTTCGCAAGGCGGGGAGCAGGAGTGGGCGCGCGCCGTCGCGGCGATTCCCGCCCTGGGGGAAACGGATCCCGGGGACTGGCGCGAGGCCATCGCCGCCTTTCCCGCGGGCGATCCGGTCCGCCTCGTCCCGGACGGGCGGGGCGCCTCGGTCGAGGATTGGCTCGAGTTCTTGAAGTGGCAGCCCTCGAACGAAGTGGTCGTGCGCCATCTGATCGATATTCATCCCGCGATCGCATGGGATGAATTCGCCGCATACCTGCTCGAGCACGATGGGGAGATGAGCCTGAACACCGAGGCGAGGTTGCGCTCCAAGGCGCTGCGGGAGTCGGATCGAGTTCCCGAGCGTTACGAAGCCCATGCGGATTGGTTTTTGGCTCGCAGCGACGCGGAACTGCACCGCTTGACTGGCGAGGTCGTCAGGGATCTCGTTGCTACGCTTGGGTTTTCTGCTTCCGACTCCAAAAATCGCGTATTCGTCGCGCTACGCCGAGTGATTGATCGCCTGCTGCACGCAAAGACGGACCCGTATTATACGGCCGAT